>JALTMC010000723.1:1599-3077 GCA_027005175.1 Myxococcales bacterium | reverse complement strand
AGGCTTGACTTCGTCACGGTAACTAGGATGCAGCACGTTAAAGTACCCGTGAAAAAGTGAACGACATCGTCGAGGCTTGACTTCGTCATGGTAACTAGGATGTAGCAAGGGGTAAACATGAGTCAAAGTGATCCAAAGCGCGGGGTGTCTCTTCCTCATTGGGGCTGGTGGTTGTCCATCCTGCCAGGTCTTGTTCTTCTGGGTGTTCTCGCTCTTTGGGCTCCAGCGTATGCGTGGTGGGCTGGTCATGTGACAACATTCTTTTCTCCCGTATTTCTTCAATCTCTCTTTGTGGCAGCATGTTTGATTCATGTGATGGAGGCTGGATATGCTTATCTCTTGTGTCAACGTGCCCAACACGATATACCTCAGTGGGGTTGGTTTGTACAAACGTTGTTTTTAGGATTCCCATCCCTGCTATTATTGCGTCGAAAAATTAAGGAATTATCCCATGAGTGAGAAGACATTGCGAGGTGCTGCATTCTTTGATCTGGATCGTACGTTAATCGAAGTCAACAGCGGTTATTTGTACGCCAAACACGAGCGCAAAGCAGGTCGTATCTCAAGTTCACAGTTCATGATTTCTAGCTTTTATATCATGTTATATTATTTCTCTTTGGTTGATATCGAAGCGGCCTATCGCAAAGCGGCCACCTATTATCGAGGTGCTTCAGAGAGAGAGTTGGAACAACGCACCTGGGATTGGTTTGATGCAGAAGTTGAACCTCTCTTGTTGCCCGGTGCCAGGGCTGCTTTGGACCTTCACCGGGAGGCAAACCATCCTTTGATCTTGTTGACCAGTTCTTCCTCCTATGTTTCGGAGAGGGCGACTCAGGCATGGGGTCTGGATGGCTGGTTGGCCAATCACTTTGGTGTGGATGAAAACGGCCTCATGGATGGCGAAATTCTCTCTCCTCTTTGCTACGGAGAAGGCAAAATTGTGTATGCCGAGAGGTGGGCTGAGGAGAATCAGATAAGTCTGGAGCACTCTTATTTTTATACGGACTCCTATAGTGATCGGGCGATGCTCCACCGTGTCGGACACCCCCGCGTTGTCAACCCCGACCCTCGGCTCCGACGACTGGCTCAAGCTGAGTCATGGCCCATTCACGACTGGACCGATACGGAAGAAGCTGTCGTTTGGGGATAGCCATTCCTGGCAATCCCACTGCTCCTGGGAATGCCGACCAAGCAAGTGGAACGAATACGGTAGGGCAAAACTTGGATGTACTCACGGACGCGATTGGAAAGACTCAAGTTCTCAAATCGCTGTTTCGATGGAGTTGTCTTGCAGAGCTGGTAGAGATCCATTCAGACAACTTGATAGTATTCGAATCAAACATGTTTCGATGGAGTGGCTTTGCAGAGCTGGTTGACACAGATTGCACCTTGAAGACAGTCTTGTTTCTCTTTCACTTTTTGTGTAGAGATAGCTTCCAAGAGACTTTCTTGTTAAAGGAGAATCGAGATGAATGAAG
>JALTMC010000723.1:1210-1589 GCA_027005175.1 Myxococcales bacterium | reverse complement strand
GTTCGGACAGGAGTTGCGAACTTTAATGGTGGGCTGGCATCGTTGTCTGCGACAGAGCTTGGTAGCCTGGTGATGTTGGAGGCTATGCAGCGTGCGGGTTTGAAAAAAGAGCAGATCGACGAAGTGATCATGGGCAATGTGTTGCCACACGGCTTGGGGCAGAATCCCGCTCGTCAGGCGATGTTGAAAGCGGAACTTCCCGTGCGCGTGGGTGCGGTGACGGTGAACAAGGTCTGTGGTTCTGGTCTGAAATCTGTGATGTTGGCTGATCAAGCGATTCGTTGTGGTGATGCGGAGGTGATTATCGCGGGGGGGATGGAGAATATGAGTCGTGCTCCCTATCTTGTTGAGAAGGCTCGATTTGGCTTACGAATGGGAC
>JALTMC010000723.1:0-1200 GCA_027005175.1 Myxococcales bacterium | reverse complement strand
GAATGGGACATGGTGAGCTGACGGACTCGATGATTCGGGATGGTTTGTGGGATATCAACAATGACTTCCATATGGGATTTACTGCCGATCTGGTGGCAGATAAATTCAATGTCTCTCGTGAAGATCAAGACCGATTTGCTCTTGATTCGTACGAGAAGACATTACAATCACTCAAAGAAGGCCGTTTTCGTGACGAGATGATGGCGGTTCAGGTTCCTCAGCGAAAAGGCGACCCTGTCACCTTCCAAACGGATGAAGCAGCACGTGAAACGACTCTTGAAAAATTGGGCAAGCTGCGAACCGCCTTTCGCAAGGATGGAACGGTGACAGCAGGTAATGCGTCCAAGCTCTCTGACGGTGCTGCTGCGGTTGTACTGACGAACCGAGCATATGCGGAGAAACACAATCTAAAGATCATCGCTCGGGTGGGGGCGCAGGCATCGGACGGTATCGATCCCCACGATGTTTTGGTGGCTCCCATTCGGGCCATACCCAAGGTTCTCAACAAGGCCAACTTATCGGTGGGTGACATCGATCTGTATGAGGTCAATGAAGCCTTTGCGTCTAGTTCTCTGGCTGTGATGCGTGAATTGGAAATCCCAGCAGATCGCACGAATGTACATGGTGGCTCCATTGCTATCGGTCACCCGATTGGAGCCAGTGGGGCTCGTATTCTCGTCACGCTGCTTTATGCGATGCAGCAACGCGAAGTCCATCGCGGCTTGGCGACACTCTGCTTGGGGGGCGGTGAAGCCGTTGCCTTGATTGTAGAGCGAGAAGGATAACCATCGTTTTGTTGGAGCGATGATGAAGCCGCTACTTTGCTTCTGGAGGAAAAAGTTGGAGTGGTGATGGAGCTGTTGCTTTGCATCTAGAGGAAAAAGTTGGAGTGGTGATGAAGCTGTTGCTTTGCTTCTGGAGCAGAAAGGAACGCCATTCTTTTATGAGGTTGGTTGCAAGCAAATACCATCTTACTTCGTTGTGGATGGTTTGGGTCCTCTCTGTTTTTTTGGTTCAGTCATCACACCAGACTCCCCTCAGAATATCTTGTGAAGTGGAGTTGGGGCGGGGGGGGTTGAGGTGCTTTTTTTCTTAATGCTTGCCATCTGTGACTTACGAGTCGGGGCTTGCGATTTGTATGATTTGTGTAGGAGACTATGATGTCGGACTCTCGTGTGGTTGTGGTAACAGGTGGAGCAG
>JALTMC010000722.1:2823-3077 GCA_027005175.1 Myxococcales bacterium | reverse complement strand
ATAATCCTCTCGCTCGATATACCTCTTCACCAAATCAAGTGGATAGTGAGCTACATGTTTTTCCATCCAATATCCTGTCGTAGCAATAACAAATTGAACAAATAGATAGAAATCTACAAGTGCGCAGCACAGTATCATAACGACACCATAAAAGTCAAGTAGTTTTATCAGAGGGGCAGACTTGATTTGTAGTGGGATGGGGCAAGGAAGTAAAGCAAAACGTTGGAGGGTTGGCCATAACGAAGCTAAACCTT
>JALTMC010000722.1:0-2813 GCA_027005175.1 Myxococcales bacterium | reverse complement strand
GTGGTAGATACCACCTTTCTATCGAATCGAACAAATTCGGTGAGCATATCCATGATGAAAATAATAAGGGAGAGTTGTGTCGTGGGCACAAGTGGTTGTGCTGGTAAAAAGAATCAACGACCTGTGAACGTCGGAATAGACCTCACCTGTACGTATCCATAAGCAACTGTTTTATTTGTTCAAATGTCGGGCTTTTATAAGCTGGAGTTCCGTCAGGCTGACGTTCCAGTGCCCTTCAGGGTACTTCATTTATCAGAGCTGGACTTTAGTCCGGCGGATGATCAAGTGATTTTCACAGGATTCGTGGATGGGTAGGATGGTGAGACTCTCTGGAGTCGTTGCGAATTTGCGACAGTCCAAAAGAAAGGGGAAGTTGTTGTTGGATGTTGAGGCTCAGGCTTGCTTCAGTGGTGAACACAAATCAAGTCTGAAGTAGTTTTATCAGAGGGGCAGACTTTGGTAATTTTTCTATGACAGTCGCGACTCGGTGGCAGACCGCGACGACTTTGAAAACAGGGCAAATGGGTATTGTTAGGCCTTTTCATTCGTGGGAATTCGTGAAAATTCGTGGATCTCATCATGGGTTCCAGCATGGACTCTCGTCCTGGTAGGATCGACAACTCAACAAGATTTACATACCGCGAATCCAAGATACGGTAGACCTGGCGGGCCAATTAACAACATGTAAAGATTGTTGGATCAACGATCCTAGGAGATATCGATGGAGAGAACTCGTGACTCACGAGTAAGGAGCCTGTCATCGCTTACTTGGTTTTGAAGATCGTGAAGGTTGTATAGGTTTTTCCAGAGCCATTCTTGGCCGTGACAGCGACACGATACCAAGTAGCAGCGTCCAGCGCGCTAGAGACAGCGATGGTTGCCTTCTTTTTGGCGGAATCCAAAGTAACTTTGTCAGTCACAGTCACCCCTGTCACCTTTGCACCTTTCCCGACATCACAAGGCAAGTTGGGATCGCCTGATTTCTTGCAAGTGGACCATGTTGTGGTGATACCATTGGCAGCGGCGGCCTCTGTGAGATACACCTCAAGGGAGGGTTTGAGCGCAAGCCCTGTTCCAAGAAAGAGGGGAGTTGTAATCAAAGCAGAAAAGCTGATGGGGTTACCAATGGCCCGCATTTGCCCGACCATCTGAAGCACTTGAAGGCCATTTTTGTCTTTGAAGCACTTCCCTGCGAGCAAGGTACAAACATCAATTCCAAGGGTTGATTTAAGAGCGGCAGTCAGGGCAACAGCGTCCACAAGGCCGGAGAACCGGACATCATCAAAGTTCGTCCCTGCCGAATTAAACAAGCCAGACAATCGAAACTGTTTGAGATCCAAGTTGATTGTCCCCAAAGAAACACGGAATGTTGCAGGCCCTGCTGTAAACAAGCGACCCTCAAAGCGACCAGGCATCACAACAGTGACAGGGCTTTTTTTGTTGTCAAACACGTCCTTCCCTTTGTGTGGACTACCTGTTATTGTTCTTCCCAGCCCCCCAATCATCACAATCGAGCCAGACGTTCCGGAGTCCCGAGAGAAGAGATGCATCAAGATGGGTAGAATTTGGTTGGGATTAATCGTCCCCAAGAATGTATTGACCAGTGCTGGCTCAAGGACTTTCTTGAGTTGTAGATTCACTGTCAGTCCAGGATTCCCGGCCTTTCCACTTTTGTAAGGTGACTTGGTTGTATAGGTTGCTGTTCCTGAACCCTTGGGGCCAAAGTTTTCTCCCTGAACTTTCACACGCAAGGTATACTGGGTGTTCTGAGTTAGAAAGTCTTTGAAGCAGATCCTTGCACTCGATCCCGAAGAATCCAGGGGCAGCAGCTGTGTCAGAGGCTTTCCACCTTTGGCCGTCCAGGTGACTTCCCAGAATTTTTTATCCACAGGTGAAGAGAAAGTCACGTCGATACATACATCTTTCACATCGATGATGGATCCACTCTTGGGACGGAATGTAAGTTTAATGGCACCCGAGGGTTGCTCGACAGACTGCTCTGTCACGCTTGACTCTGGCGGCAGCTCGGAGCCGGTGTCTGGACGCCCGGGCTCTGCCACGGGAGCTGGCTCCTTACTGGGCTCACTCCCCTGCTCAACACCACTTGGAGCTTCAGAAGGGAGTTCCTTCCCCGAAGGGGACTCTTTCGCGATGTTATCCGAAGTGGTCCCAGCTTCCTTCTGTCCTTCCTGACTGACTGTCGCCTCTTGTCCCGGCTCTGTCGCCGTTTCACCGGGACCACAAGCACTATAAACCTGAAACAACAGAAATCCCACCAAACCAAACAACAACCAAAACATTCGTTTTGTAGCCATAACGCCCTCTCAATCCGTTCAAATGCTTACGATTTCTATACCTTTGGCACTCTCTTCTTTCATACCATGCCCTTGTTCTCCTGCAAAGTCTTATGACCCGTCAAGAGGCACAATCCAGCGCAAAGGAGAATGAATCGTAGCTATCTCCTAAGTAAGTATCACTCGAAATCTTTCACTTTTTAGCAATGAACTCCTTGCTATGCCTGGCGACCTAACAAGTACTGTTTGCCGATGAACTCCTTGCTATGCCTGGAGCCGAAGTGCAAAGAACAAATCACAACTATCCCATGTGACCTAGGAGTACGAGTTCCGAGTGCAGGATACTCCGCCTGACATGGGATACAGGAGAGTTAAAACGTCTCTCCTTTTTCAGCCATCTCAACAAGCAAAGCAGGAGGCTCGAAACGCTCACCAAACTGAGCAGCTAATTCACGACTTCGTTTGACAAAAGCAGCAACACCATAGTCATTAATAAACTGAAGAGTTCCACCTTTAAAG
>JALTMC010000721.1:854-3088 GCA_027005175.1 Myxococcales bacterium | reverse complement strand
TGTAACAAATCGTGCTTCTCCGTCGAGGCTCCAACCTTTTTCTTGAGGTTGGGCAAGAATGGCAGGTTTTCCATGGGAGGATGGGGTCAAATCAGGTGACACCCAGGCTGCCCACTCTTGTCCTCCTGTTAGGGCTTCTAACCTTTGGGAGCGATGCTCTGTTTTGTCATGTTGAAGCAGGTATTCTACCGCGAGTCCGTTGATCATAGCAGCCATAACTGTAAGAGAAGCATCGGCTTGGGCGATGGCCGACAAGCATCGACATAACACGACTGGGTCAAGCTCTGGACCACCATCCTTCTCTGGAATTCGGCAACCAAGGAGTCCTTGCTCTCCGAGGGATGACAATCCATCATGTGCGGACTCTTCCTGATGAGACCAAGTTCGAGCCTGCGCTGTGATTTGACCCTTCACAAAATGTTCGACCTGTTCAATGATCATTTCCTGATCAGAGGTGAGTTCAGGTTGCATCTTTTGACCTTTTTCAACTGGAGTTCAACGTACGATAAGAGGGTCTTTTTTCAAACCGGGGTGAGGTTGGAAATCCCCCTTGTGTTGGATTATGTTGGTTTAGCGGACGCTAATACGAGCGACAGGCTGGATGTTCATGTCAGGATTGAGTTCCTGGAAGGAAAGGACAGCAAGGTATGGGAACTCAAGCTTGACCAGTTGGCGGAAGTAGCGCCGGATCTCCACATTTGTCAAGATAACGGGTTGTTGTGCCGTTGCGGGGAGGTCTCCGATCTCGCTTCGAACAGCGTCCAGGATATCTTGTGCGATTTCTGGCTCAAGTGCGAGGTAGTTTCCAGACGAGGTGATCTGGATCGAGTCTTTGATCGCCTGTTCGATTTGTGGGTCAAGCAGGTAGACGACTAAGGTGTTTCCACCTCTGGAGTATTTGTAGGTGATATACCGCTTCATGGTCATACGAACATACTCTGTCAGCATAACAGGATCTTTTTCGACCTGTCCCCATTCGGCCAGGGCTTCGAGAATACCCTTGAGGTTGCAAATGGAGATCTCTTCTTCTACCAAGCGACGCATGATATCTGTGAGCTGTTGTAGGGATAGGACCTTGGGGCAAACCTCTTTGATCAGGGCAGGGAAGGCTGGGTCCAACTTGTCGAGGGAGCTTTGGACTTCCTGGATTCCGACAAACTCATACGCATAGCGGCGTAGAATACTGGAGAGGTGAAGGATCATATAGGCAGGAACATCCCAGGTTGTATAGCCTGTGCTCTCCACCATGTCTTTGCGATCGGCAGGAATCCAGCAGGCATCCATACCGTTGGCAGGGTTGATGGTGGGCTCACCTTCGATATTCATGATCGCCAGTCGCTCAGCACTTTCATTGACCAGAATGGAATCGGGTGACATTTGGCCCACAGCGACTGGGACTTCATTGATCTTAATGATGTAGTTGTCGTCGGGCAAGTGAGAGCACAGACCCCTGACACGAACACCTGGAAACTGGACTCCTAACTCGTAGAACAAACCATTCTTCATGAGTGGCAACATGTCGTCCAGGAATCGGCTTCCCGACTCTGTGGCAGCATCCACAAAGGGAGTGAGCGAGTTGGAGACTTCGAGGGCGATGGGTGTCACAAGAGGTACGAGTTCTTGGGGCTCTGCATCTTTTTTCTTGCCAGCGGGCTTTTTGGGTCCAGATTTTTGCTCGGGGGGAAGGCCGAGAGCTTCGTCACCTTCGAGCATGACGCCATCGGGCGATATGCCAATCTCACGGGTTTTCTTTAAGCTGTAAGCAAGGAATCCAGTGCCTGCCGACATAATAAAGAAGGGTGCTTTGGGTAAGCCTGGAATCAGGGCCATCAAGGCTAACATACCGCTGATGATGAAAAAAGGCTTGTAGTTGGCAAGCAACTGTTCACCGATATCGGCGCCCAGGTTTTTTCCTTCCACTTCGGGAGCGACACGGGTAACGATGATACCCGCAGATACCGAAATGAGTAGAGATGGGATCGAGGAGACGAGACCATCACCGATAGTCAAGAGAGTGTAGAGGGAAGCAGCATCAGCGGCGGTCATACCATTCATCATCACACCGATGATAATACCACCAATGACATTAATGACTGTAATGATGATACCCGCGATGGTGTCCCCTTTGACGAATTTCATCGCACCGTCCATCGCACCAAACAGTTGTGATTCACGTTCGAGAGCACGGCGACGGGCGCGACCTTCATCCATATCGATGGCACCTGCACGCATAT
>JALTMC010000721.1:0-844 GCA_027005175.1 Myxococcales bacterium | reverse complement strand
GCCATCTGCTTGCCGGGCATAGCATCCAGGGTAAATCGAGCGGCCACTTCAGAGACGCGCTCGGAACCTTTTGCGATAACAAGGAAGTTGATCAACATGAGAATTAAAAAGATAATTCCACCAACAACCATATTTCCGGATACTACGAAGTTTCCGAAGGAGCGGATAACTTCTCCGGCGTCGGCATAGAGTAAGATCAGGCGAGTGGATGAGACGTTGAGAGAGAGTCGAAACAGTGTTGTGACAAGGAGCAATGACGGATACACCGACAGATGGAGGACGGAGGGCATATAGATCGCAATAAGTACCAGGGTCAGGGAGACGCTAATATTGCAAGTCAGCAAGATATCGAGCAGAAACGTGGGAAGTGGGATGATCATCATGCCCACAATCGCCACAACCAATACTGCCAAACCGATGTCTGCGTACCTGGTCAGAGAATCTGTCCAAGAGCCTTCCATCAGCCTTGTTTTGAAGTCCTGTGCCACGATCTGCCTCTACGACTGATGAAGGGCCTGAGTTGGCCTGTTAGTCTACATGGACAAGCCTGAAGATCGTCAGGTTTGTCTCGATGAACAAGAAAGTTGTGTTGACGGTACTCTGCCTGCCCATTTGGGTCAAGAGGTTCGTTGTATGATTGTGTGGAAAATGTGGGAGCGAAGGGGTAGAAACGGAGGAGACTCTTACTCTGCCGCAGTCGGAAGCTCGCCTTTCTCTTGGGCTTCTTTGACCTTCGCCTCGATCTCTTTGAGGACTTCATATGTCACCAAAGAGAGTGTTCGTGCACGTTGTGCTGCAGGGTCTGGATTGGGTGGCTCACCCTTTGCTTGTGATGCTTCGATGT
>JALTMC010000720.1 GCA_027005175.1 Myxococcales bacterium | reverse complement strand
TGTTTGCGTAGCTGTTCCCACCGTCCATGACGAATCAGTCGAAACCACTTTTTTAAGGTGATTCCATCGGTTTCAATACCATCAAGCTCCATTTTCTCCATCAATACTTTGCGCATCGGAGGGGGGCTGGCAGAGACAAAGTAGAGGGGGATGATACCGTCTTCCTCCAGAGTTCCTTTGCGCAGCCCTTGGTACAGTGGCACCATCCCTTGAAACGACTTCTTGTCTTCTGCCGATTCCAATACTACTTTGACTAAGTCTGTGATGGAGCCGAAAGGAGTTTGCAGGTATGTTTTGTCGATGTCTGAAGTTATGACCAGCCCATGATAATCCAAAGGAACTTTGCGAAAGTCTGTTCGCTCCAGAGGAAAACTTCGGTGTATTCTGCTCAAATATCTATCGTATATGCGACGAAGCAAGTGATCTTCCTATCGTTAATGCAAGGATGAGCCAGGGGGGCTTAGTGTAGTCGATCAGATATCTGTCGTTTCATTTCGTGTTCGTAGTGCATGGGGCGGTCGAGCAGTTGCAGCATCGCAGCCTCGATGCTTAGGCCTTCATAGAGGATCTGGTAGACTGTTTTGAAAATCGGGAGATCTTCTTTGTACTTTTCTCCCAATTCATAAGCAGCTTCTGCGGTGCGGACGCCTTCCGCAACCTGATGCATAGAGCCCAAGATGTCGCTGATCTTTTGTCCCTGCCCAATGCGTTTTCCCACAGAGAAATTGCGACTTTTTTCGCTGCCACAAGTGACAATGATATCTCCAACTCCTGCGATGCCACTGATCGTTAATGGATCAACTCCACAGTGTTGTCCCAATCTCATGATCTCGGAGAGCCCACGACTGAGAAGAAAGCCCCGTGTGTTGGCTTCAAAGCCAAGGCCGGTGATCATTCCCGAAGCAATGGCCAGGATATTCTTGAGGGCTCCTGCGAGTTCTACACCGATTAAATCATGCGAGCCGTAAGCGCGAAAGCGGCCGTAGTTGAGTACACGAAGCCCTGCTTCAACGACCTCGTCAAATCGGGAGGCTACGATGGTGGCGGTGGGGTGGTCTGCCATGACCTCAAGTGCCAAGTTTGGACCTGAGATCGCTCCCACTTTCAGACATGGTGTTTCTTCTTTGATGATCTGAGTCATTCGAAGGTACGTGTGTGGCTCGATGCCCTTGGTTGCACTTAAAACGATCTGGTCAGGCTCAAGAAAGTCTCCAATCTTTCGGGATATCTCTCGAAATCCTTTGGAGGGAACTACCATCACAATCACATGTGCCTTTGCGGCGGACTTCAGATCTGTGGTCAACTGAATATTTTCGTGAAGTTCATACTCTTTGGTATATCTGGAATTCCGTCTCGTTTCCGTGATCTCATCCACGAGTTCTTGTCGTCGAGACCACATCTGGACACGGTAGCCCTTCATGGCGATCCGTTGGGCCAGTGCAGTTCCCCAACTTCCCGAACCGATCACCGACACTCGCTCCACGCGGGTGGGTTGGTTTGCCATGGATCTTTCTCCTGTTTCGAGTGCTATATTGCTGTTGAGAACGTGGAAGATGGAATGGATGCCAACCACAACACCACGTGGGACTTGCTCTTGTTTCGAGTGCTAGGCAACGGCCTGGTTGCCCTTTTCGTCTGTCTTCTCTTTGTCTGTCTTCTTTGCTTCTGGAGGCCCTGTGCGTTGTGCCGCGAGCACTGTGGGTACGGTGTGCTGTTTGACAGGATACCCATTGAGGCGGTTGTTGTAATAGTACAACAGGCTGAGGCTACCTGGAACAATGCGATCGCCATGACGTTCCAGCGCAGGGATTCCGTGGTATGTTCCAAAAATACGCATGGCTTTTTCTACGACTTCTTCTGCGGTGCTCGTTTGCAGGTCGGGAGAGATTCGCAGTTCGTTGTTGTGGGCCATCTCGCGCAATCGGTTTAAGTTTTTCTCCGTTTCCCGGCAGACTTGGTGAATATGGAGGTGATCCACAAAGCCACCCGTGTGAAGGAGGCGGTAAAGATCCATATCCTGGTTGCGTTCACGCAACAACTGAAAACAGGTGTAGGCAAGAAGGTGAGTGTTGAGGATCATATTGTGTTGCACAAACTCATCGACAATACGCTCGCCCAACTCATTGGTGTACTCGCGATCGCGTTGTAGGTCGATGACAGGCTTGCCATTGCGGATCACATATTTACTGATCTCAACGGGTCGGTCTCGTCGATCGAAGCTTTGACCTTCAGCGTCCACTCGGTTGCCAAAGGGATCGTACGCTTGGCCTATAACGATATGAATCGGAGCATCCAGACTGGCCAGATTGGTGACGAATTGATAGACTTTGCTAGCGTCTGTAAACTCGTCATCATCGATAATATAGCGTCGCTTGCCTTTCTCTTTCAGCGCGTCTTCAATCAGGGTACGCGCCTCCAGCACCAGATGGTAGTTGAGCGTGCATGGAACAATATAGAGGTTGGGCTTGGGGTTGTTGTTTTGTAGATTGCGTGTATAAGCTTGCATGGTTGTACCCAACAACCCTTTTTTCAGAGAGCGTTCGATCTCACCCAGACGGTTTCGAGTCCCTCCGGGGAAGAACAGGTTGTTGTAACCATACTCCATAGAGAGCGTGGCATACTCTTTCAAGACTTCTTTATAGAGCCTTGCTTTTTTTCTACGATCGACCCGGTAAGCTCCAAGGTTCCGCATGAAGAAACCAAGAACTCGATTGTGAAACAAATTGAGACCCGCACCATAGGTGAAAGGGGGCAGGCCGAGGTTGTAGATGCTCCAGCCAATGACAGGAGAGTCAAGGTTGGAGAGGTGCGTGGGCACCATCACCACCGTCCCTTTTTTCTCCAGAGCTTGTAGCTCCCGAACCTGACCACTGATATGAATATTGGTGTCGAGGCTCATGGCAGAGGGGTTGCTCAAAAACCGTCGCATGGACAGGCCATTCAGTAGAAGCGACAAGCCAAAGGGAACCGCTTTCACAGAGAGGTCATAGATCCTCGGATTAAAGTTGCCTGCAACCTCTCTTGTAAATCGTTGGGTAATGTTTGTGAGCATCTCTTTGATATCGCGATCATTGGCCCGGGGTAATGC
>JALTMC010000719.1:4520-11704 GCA_027005175.1 Myxococcales bacterium | reverse complement strand
GTAGGTTCCTCTTTCCCCATTCGGCTTTGTGTGTCTATGTATTCTGCTCTCCCTCGCCTGGCTCTGTGGAACGGTATGCTTGGTATGCCTGCTGCAGGCAAGCTTGAAGCTGCTCCCAGGTCTCCAGATCAAGTGTTGTACGGGTTTGCATCTGGCGCAACAGATCTTCGCCTGTGCCCATCGCAAGGCTCACCTCTGTAAATCCATATGTGCCAGAGGTTCCGTGTAACTTGTGGGTGAGGTTGAGGGCTTGTTCGATGTATTCGGCTCTGCCTTCCGGTTGGGTTTGAACTTGAAGGAGCACTTGCTCTAACTCTTGGAGGTGCTTTTTTAACTTGATCGCATATTTTTGCTTCAATGCTGCCAATCGAGATTCTATTCCACTCATAGCCAAGATCCTTTTTTCGAATCGCACCTTGCAGAACACGAGGTCTCTCTGCCTCGCATCGACAGGGCGAAACACTTTTTTGGCACGCGGTAGCGGCTCGTTATGGTGATGGATTCCATGAATTGCGTAAACTCTATCCTTTTCTTTTACGACGTTATCTCTCCCTGAGGGGGGTAGGAACTCCTCTTGAAATTATTCTTCGGTGGTGCTACTTCTCCTCGATAACCAACTCTGGGAAATGGATGATATTCAATGACAAAGTTAAATAGAGTTATGTTGATTGATGACGATGAAAATATGAACGTCGTCATGAAGCTAGCATTGGAAACGGTGGGAGGTTGGCAACTCGAGATATGTCTCTCGGGTAAGGAAGCCATCGAAAAGGTTTCCTCTTTTCAACCTGACCTGATCTTATTGGATGCAGTGATGCCAGATATGAGTGGGCCAGAGACTTTACAGGCCCTTCGAAAGATACCAACTCTCTCACAGATTCCTGTGCTCTTTATCTCGGGGAAAAATCGAGACGAACTTCTTGAAGAGGTGAAGTTCTTGGGTGCTTGCGGGGTGTTGAGAAAGCCTTTCAATCCATTGACGTTGAAGGATTCCATTCAGAAAATCTGGGATGAATCTCAGGCGATACATCCGTAGTCTTCGGTTGATTTGGCTCAGACTCTCACCGCTTCGAAGTTGTTTGTGTACGCAGTTTGGTTTTCTCCCGTGTGTTCATGAAAGGTTTGGGAGATGGGCTTCGTTGTTTAAATAAAGTCTGCCGTTATGCTGAGTACAAGGTTGTTGGACACCTGCCATTTGTCGGTGAGCAATGGCATACGAAGGGCTCTGAAGACATAGTCAATAGAGGCCCACTTGGCCAACTTCACACCCACTTTGAAAGAGATGTTTGCATCCAAGAGTTGAAATCCTGTCAGTTGGGTGGGGATACTCGTCACAAAGGGTAGCATGAAATCTGCGTTAAAAGCATAGACGATGCGCTTGTGGAGGCTTCCTGCTATGCTGATATTGAGTTCTGCTCCAGCTTGTAAGTAGTCTTGCAGTATTCGCAACTCGAGTTCTGGAGTTGCAGCATCATCTTGTACGGTTCGTCCTTTGGCAAAGACTTCTTGACCTGCAAAGCTTAGCTTTACATCTAAAGTTGCAACTTTGTCTTTGAATGGACGGGCCGTGATACCCAGCTTCTGCTTCAAAACCATTGGAGCAAAGGCTCCTGTCAACTGCTCTGCTGTGTTGGCTTTCAGTGTTCTGGGTGTTTCCTTGGTTCCGTCTGCGGTAACATTGACCACAGGTGTATCTTTGGCTACAACCAGGTTGGTTGGAAAAATGGCAGTGCTCAACTGCAAACCACCAAAGATACCAACGCCATATTTTCCCTTAAATCGATAGGTATAAAATGACTTGAGGTTGAGGTTGTCGGCGGTTTTTATAAAGGGTTCAATGGTTGGGGTTTTGGTTTGAGTGTGGATCGCGATAAGTTCTGTTTTCCACTCATGGGAACCATTGAGATACAGCAACTCTCCATTGATAACGATACCAATGCTGAGTGCCAAACCATCGTCAACTCCTGGAACGTTGGCTGCTTGAGCCAGGGATAAATTCGCTCCGAGTTTGAGTTTTGGAAACCAACCGTTTTTCTTTTTGATCTTTTTCTTGGACTTTTTGAGAGCGAGTTCGATCTTTTGATCTTTGCTGGCTATGGCCTCTTTGGGTGGAGTTATCGTCTTTTGGGCGAACGCTCCAAATGGGATAGTAAGGGTGAGGAGTGTTGCCAGTATATTCCAACCCCACCGGTTCCATTGCTTGTTTGTCTTCATGGCTTTCATCTCCTTTAAAGAACGTTCCAGGTGAGGCTGAGCACCAGGTTGTTGGTGACTTGGAACTTCTCAGGCACGATCAACGGGGCATACGTTATATTGAGGGCATAGTTGATCGCGAGCCATTTGAATACCTGAATTCCCAACTTAAATGCCAAGTCAAAGTTGATTAACTCAGGGATAGACTTACCGTTGGTTACGCTGGAATAGAAAGGTAACATCACACCTGTACTCAGAGAGTAGGAGAGAAGTTTTTTGAAGGCACTACCTCCTGCATTCAGTCTAGCCTCTGCACCAATTTGTACATAGTCTTGCAGACGACCTAGCTGAATCAACTTGTCTGTTGCACTTTTGTCTGCATCGATACGCAGTCCATTTTGGGCAAAGAGCTGGACTGCTCCGACGCCCGCTTTGATATTGACACGAAGTACGGAGTGATTGAGTGGAAGGAAATCCAGGCCCAATGCCTGTTTCAGTGCCAGTGGGGCAAATGCGTTGGTTAATTGAAACCCTTCCTGGCCTGCGAGTTTGGGTTTCTCTGCAAAGGGCTTGTACGTTTTTTCAGTGGGCTCTTTGATTTGCAATGTGACATCGTCCGACTTAAGCAAAAAACCCGGAAGAATAGGGGTTTCCATCTTAAGACCCACAAAGAAACCAAACCACTTTACTTTGGGCAGACGATAAACATAGATCGTCTCCAGGTCGAGTTTGTCGGCCGACTTGACAAAGGGTTCAAGGGTTGGGAGCTTGGTTTGGGTGTGAATGAGTCCCAGGGTTGTACGCCATTCGTGTGTTCTTTTTGTGTAAACAAGAGAACCACTGAGTTGCAAGCCGAGGCTCAATGTTGTGCCGTCTTGGACGCCCACAACTCCGTCACTCTGGGCAAAGGAAAAGTTGAATCCAACCTTCAAATCGGGAAACCACCCATCCTTTTTTTTCGTCTTATACTTGATCTTGTCAGGTAGGATTTTGTTTGCGGTTTGGGCTTGTACTGATTGGATTGGCCCAATCAAGCAAAAGCCTCCAACCAGCAAGAGCACTAAGATCTTCTGGTACATCTGTCACTCCAATTGCTAGTATTTGTAACACCACTTGCCGAACAAAACGGACCTGTCATCGAGAGATGACAAGTTCTTCGAAACTTTCATCGAGAGATGACAAGCTCTTCGAAACTTTCATCGAGAGATGACAAGTTCTTCGAAACTTTCATCGAGAGATGACAAGTTCTTCGAAACTTTCATCGAGAGATGATGATTCATTCTTTGCTATACCCCTTGGCAAACAGAGTGCCAAAATTTTTGCATATACTTTTTTTCTTTTTCTCCTCTTTTTCTTTTTTATAATCGTTTGGAAAATAGGCTGTTGGCGAGATTCTTTTCGGATGTAGCTGATCTTACCCTTGCATTGGGCCGAGGCTCTGTGTAAACTTCCCTACACATTGTTTTCCTATATTGTTTATTTTAGTAATCAGGCTTGGTGGAGAGTTTTCAGAATATGGTTCGTAGTCACTTGGAACAAAAGTCGGAGCATTCGATGTTGCAGGCTCATATCGCATTGATTGATGACGATGAGGATCTTGCGGCGCTCCTTCAACTGTGGTTGGAGGGGCAAGGACATCGGGTCACTACCTTTGAGCGAGGGGAGACATTTCTTGCGACATTGAAGAAAAATGTCGATATGTACGATATGGTCTTATGCGATTATATGTTGCCTGAGCTTGATGGATTTCAGGTCTACGCCCATTCAAAGCAAATGGGGCTGTCTTGCCCCTATCTGTTATTGACAGGCTACAGCGACTTTGAAGTGGCTGTTCAAGCGATTAAGGCGGGTATCTCCGACTATTTAATTAAACCTGTGAAGGAAGAGATCTTCCTGCCAAAGGTTGCCTCCTATTTAGAGTACCGTTCGATGGAGGAGGAGGTTCTCTTTACTCGTTTGGGCAAGCGAGTTGTTGCCCAAAGCCCAGTGATGCAAGATATTTTAAGAAAGCTCTCTCGTGTTGCAAAAAGTCGAGCTTCGATCTTGTTGACAGGAGAGAGTGGCACAGGAAAGGAGGTCTTATCGCGGATGTTGCATGAGATCTCGCCCCGCAGTCTGGGGGGTACGTTCGTTGCGATCAATGTGTCTGCTATCCCGGAAACTCTGTTTGAAGCGGAGTTTTTTGGGTATCGTAAAGGTGCCTTTACAGGTGCGATGCGAGACCATGATGGCTATGCTCGAATGGCAGACCAGGGGACTTTGTTCCTCGATGAGTTAGGGGAGATGTCTCTGGCATCCCAGGTTAAGTTGCTCCGGTTGTTGGAAGACCGAAAGGTCCAGGCACTTGGTGGGCGAACGGTTCATGAGGTGAACTTTCGGGTGATCTCGGCCACGAATCGGGATTTGCGAAGTATGATCGACGAGAGTGGCTTTCGTGATGATTTGTTTTACCGACTGGCTGTTGTGACCATTCATATTCCTCCCTTGCGGGAAAGGCCAGAGGATATCATGCCTTTGGCCCGGCATCTGTTGCGGGAGTTGGCTGAAGAGGAAGAGCTTGATGTTCTCGACTTCACACCGGAAGCTCAGGAGACGTTGCTGTCGTATCACTGGCCAGGCAATGTGCGTGAACTCAAAAATCGGATCTATGAGGCGATGTTGGCCAGTACGGGGAAGTGGATTGAAGCGTTTCAACTCAATCTTCCTCGTACCTCAAATAGCAGTGAAACTCGGTCTCTTTCTTATCTGGATGCAAAGGGTGATTTTGAAAGACACTACATCACCCGGTTACTCAAAATCACCAGTGGCAATGTGAATCGTATCGCCGAGTTATCGGGTCTCTCTCGCAAGGCTGTCTACGATATGATGAAACGCCACTCCATCGTCCCTAATGAGTTTCGATTGCAGAGATAGCTTCTTTACGACGAAAGTCGTCTCTCCTCTGGGCTTTGGGGAGCTTTTGTTAGGCGATTGACTTTGCCCACTTCTCCCACCACTGCGGTGGTTCTCCATGGGTTTCGACAGTGATCCGACGCGAATCGTCTTCCAAGTGAGTGAAGGTTAATGCGAGATAGGTCGCAGGTAGGTAATGTTCGAGTCTGTTGGCCCACTCTACAGCGATGACTGCGTCTCCATCAAGACACTCACGCCAACCAATGGCCTCCAATTCATCGACATCAGCGAGCCGATACAGATCGAGGTGGTAGAGCGTCATCCGTCCTGGGTATTCATCGATGAGTGTAAAGCTGGGGCTGCGTACATAGACACTGGAAGGAACATCGAGACCCTCTGCCAGACCTTGTACAAAGCAGGTCTTTCCTGCACCCAGATCGCCGTGCAAAGCAAGGACCTCACCCCCTTGTATGACTTGGCCCATCTGATAAGCCAGAGTCCTGGTGGCTTCAGGGCTATGGCTCTCCACCATCACTTTGCGGTTCACGATGCATTCTCCCAAGCTGCCAAGGTGTGGGGGAGTTGTTTGATTAAATCACTTGCGATCAGCCCACTTTGTCCCAAAGAGTGTTGCAGCTCATCGGCAGCTTTGCCGTGCAAATAAACCGCGAGGCGAGCTGCGCAGGGAGCCTTCATCCCCCGGGCGAGAAAAGCCCCGATGATGCCAGATAACACATCACCACTTCCTGCTGTGGCAAGTCCGTTGTGTCCGGTGGGATTGAGCCAACAACTCCCGTCGGGGGATGCTATTATGGTTCGCGCCCCTTTTAATACAACTGTGACCTGGTAGTTTTGAGCCCACTCTGTTGCAATCGCCCAGCGATTGGATTGGACCTCTCTGGATGTTTTTCCAGTTAATCTTCCCATCTCGCCAGGGTGTGGTGTGAGGATGGTGGAGCCTTTTCTTTCTCGGAGTATCTCGACCTGGTCTGAGAGAAGGTTGAGTCCATCTGCGTCGAGAATGACTGGGAGTTCTGAGCCTACCAGTACTTCGTTCAGCCATCGTTGTCTTGCGCGACTTTGTCCAAGTCCAGGACCGATAACCCAGGCGGTCTTTCCCTCTGTGTGAGCCAAGGTTTGAACAACGATCCTTTCCATGTCTTCGGAGCTGGGGTCCTCCTCGGATGCCAGAGCATCCAAAGCAGGGATAGAGGCTGTCATCACCTCCAGTATACGGCTTTGCATGGCTTGCAAGACATGGGTGGAGTTTGTCCATGTGCAAAGCCCCACACCGCTGCGAAGTGCGGCCATACAACTCAACAGCGCCGCTCCACTTTTTCCTGGAGAACCTGCCAGTACAAGCAGGTGTCCAAATGTTCCTTTGTGACTGTTGAAAGTACGGACAGGCCACAACTCTCTGAGTTCAGATTCTTGCTGAAGCATGGCTTCTTCAGGAGTGCTCTCTATGATTTCGCGAGGCATACCTATATCGATAACTTTAAGCTGTCCAACCCATGGAACCGCAGCAGGCATGGCAAGCCCAACCTTGGCAGCAGCAAATGTGGTGGTTAAGTCGGACTTCACACAGGTCGGGCGTGAATGGCCTGTGTCGGAGTCAAGACCGGATGGTATGTCGACAGCCATTTTAAAGGGATGTTGCATCTCGTTGATGTTTTGGATCATCGTAAGCAGCCATCCATCCACATCACGGGTTAAACCTGTGCCCAATATCGCATCTACGATGGCACTAGATTGTGCAACTCTCTCTCTCCAAGGCTCCCAATCCGCTTGCTTTTGGCAGTCTTGGATCTGGTCTGTCATCTTCTCAAGAATCGTGAGGTTGAGCAGGGCATCTCCACGGATCTTGTGCTTCTCTGTACAAAGAAAGGTCCAAACAGAGTAGCCCCTATTCAGCAGGTGACGGGCTATCACATAGCCATCACCGCCATTGTTTCCTGGGCCGGCAAAGATTGAAATCAGCCCAGACTTCTCCGGTGGTTGAAGGTGAGAGAGGAGGCATTCTGCTGCCATGCGCCCCGCGTTCTCCATTAAAACGACGCCAGGTACGCCATACTCTTCGATGGCTTTGCGATCAAACT
>JALTMC010000719.1:3438-4510 GCA_027005175.1 Myxococcales bacterium | reverse complement strand
CTTACCTGAGCCGCGCGAAACAGACGCATTATGTCTTCCTTTTCATCTTCCTTTTAACGACCTGACGGTGGGTTGCATGACTCTCGTAGGTTGAGTGCTGGTTCCTTATCACATGAAAAACTGGCCATGGTTCTCTGACACTCTTTTAAATCGGCCGCTGTTGGGTTCGGCGGTAGATTTTTAATCTGTGTTTTTTCGATGTAGGCATTGCAAGCAGCTTGTTTGCTCTTTTCACAACAATCGCATCGAATCCGCCAGAGTTGTGCACACGGGCTTTCTGCACAATTCAACGCGAGAGTGCTGAAGGAGCCAAGGAGACAGAGGAGAGCCATCAGAAGTAGTTGTTTCATCGAGTTGGCTCCTCGTTGTTTCATCGAGTTGGCTCCTCGTTGTTTCATCGAGTTGGCTCCTCGTTGTTTCATCGAGTTGGCTCCTCGTTGTTTCATCGAGTTGGCTCCTAGTAGTTGTTGATGGCGTATCGTTCGAGGTGAAATGCTTCCCTTGCTCGTATAATAATCCGTCGAGCGAGAAGTTTTTCGAGCCACTCTACCACGCCGCGTTCCTGGTGATAAAGGGTCTCTACGACGGAGGGGTGGGCCGTAATCTGAACGGTGTTCCCCTCAATATTGTCGGCAATACGGAGGAGTTCTCGGAAGATCTCATAGCATATGGTGGTTTTGGATTTAAGTACACCTCTGCCTTCACAATAAAAACAAGGCTCTGTGAGAGTGCGGCCCAGACTCTCCCTGACGCGCTTGCGTGTCATCTCTACCAGGCCCAGTTCTGAGATCTTCAGGACATTGCTCTTGGCCCGGTCGTGCTTTAAGGCTTCGATGAGGGTGTTGCCAACACGCTCTCTGTGCTCGGCTTTTTCCATGTCGATAAAGTCGATAATGATGAGGCCGCCGATGTTGCGCAGTCGAAGCTGGTAGACGATCTCTTGCAGAGCTTCCAAGTTGGTCTGGAGGATGGTTTCTTGCAAGTTTTGGCGACCGACAAATCTTCCGGTGTTTACGTCGATGGCGGTGAGAGCTTCGGCTTGATCTATGACGAGGTAGCCGCCGCTTTTGAG
>JALTMC010000719.1:0-3428 GCA_027005175.1 Myxococcales bacterium | reverse complement strand
CTTTTGAGCCACACCTTTCGATTCAATGCCCGATCGATTTCATGGGCCACACCAAACACATCGAAGATAGGCTCATCTCCATGAAACAGTTCAATCGAGAAGGTGCTATCTGGCATATAAGATTCCAAGAAGCGCTTCACTCGATAGTAATCTTCGGGGTTGTCAAAGATGACTCGTTCTGTTTCTTCATTGCATAAGTCTCGAATCGAGCGGAGCGTGACATTTAAATCGTAATACAACAGCTCAGGGGCAGAGGCTTCGACACGACGGCGTTGAATTTCTCCCCAAAGCCGAAGGAGAAACTCCATGTCTTGCCGCATCTGTTCCGGGTCTATGCCTTCGGCTACAGTTCTTGCAATAAATCCCCCTTCTTCGGGACGTATCGCATCCATGATCCCACGCAATCGGTCTCGCTCTAGCTGAGATTGTATGCGCCTGGAGATCCCAATGTGTGAAAAATGGGGCAGATAAACAAGGTAGCGTCCTGGTAGAGTGATGTGTGTTGTAAGGCGTGCTCCCTTTGTCCCGATAGGCTCCTTGGTCACCTGGACAAAGATCTCTTGTCCTTGTTTGAGGAGCTGTTCGATACGTAGCTCTTCTCTGGGTTCCTCTTCTTTTTCTTGTGCAGACGAACTTTTTGAGGCGTCGTTTGTTTGGGGGGACTGTGGAGGGTTGGCGTCTGCAACGTATAAAAAGGCTGCTTTCTCCTGGCCGATATCGACAAAGGATGCTTGCATTCCTGGAAGCACACGGACGACTCGCCCTAGATACACATTGCCAACGATACTTTGCTCATTTTCCCTCTCGATATACAGCTCAGCCAGGTGGCCGTCCTGTAACAATGCTACACGCACTTCGGGTAGCATTGAGTTGATTAGCAACATATTGCCCATGGATTGTTTTACCTTTCGTTCCAACAGTGAATAGAGAGTTACTGTAAATTTAATAGATAATGTTCTTGTTCCACTGCCGCCAAAAGGCGTTTGTTTCCCGTTGTCTGAGCAAAAAAACGGGCTGCAATTAATTGGTCTTCCGCCTTTTTTTCCTGTTTCTTCAGGCGTAATACATGTGCCATTAAGATACGACAGAGCAAGATCGCTTCCACGGACTCAGCTTGTTCGCTTTCCCGTAAGAGCTTCTTCAAGTCTGCTATAATCTCGGTGGTTGGGCGTTGTTCTTGTTGGGTGTCAACAGCACAAAGGTAGCTTCTTAAACGAAGCTCCACAGAATGTACGCCTACCTGTGTGGCTTTCTGAAGTCCTTCTTCGATATAAATTCGAGCGGAGGGGTAACGTTGATTGCAGTAAAACAAGATTCCAAGATAACCTAACAGTTCGCTTTCGAGGCTTTGGGTGCCCAACTCGCTAGCCATGGTTAATGCATTGCGTAGGGTTGCTTGTGCTGCGTCGAATTGACGACGCGCGAACTGAACTTGTCCGAGCAAGCCGAGGGCCACACATTGGGGGCGCTTGGCGCCCAATTCATCGGCCAGTTCCAGGCTCTTTTCCAGGTGCTGGATGCAGTCTTCGGTCTGGCCCCTGTCGAGTTCAAGGGAGGCCAAACGATACAGAGCTTCGATCTCGCCATATCTGTCCTTCTGTTCGGTGGCTGTTTGCAGTGACTGTTGGTATTTGAGCTTTGCCTCGATATATTCACCACGTTGGTGTAATACCTCTCCGATCAGACCGTAAAGTCGGCCTTGTTGACTGGTGAGTTCCTTGGCCTCTGCCCAGGACAGGGCCTCTTGTAGGGTCTCCAGTGCGGCACTGTGCTTCCCTTGTACTCGGTAGATACGACCCGCTTCTTGTAGGATAAAGGGCCGCCACTCGCTCCCGGAGGCTGCCTGTGCGATGGCTTTTTGTATGCACTCTAAGGCTAGGTTGAAGTTTCCTGTATGCCGATAAAAGGCCGCCTCCCATCGCCATAAAGGTGCGCGGTCAAGTTGAGATGGGTACTGTTTTAAAGCAGCCTGTACAGACTGCAAACCTTCCCTGTATTCTCCAACATATTCGAGCCATTCAAAATGGGCCAAGTGATAGCGGAGCCACCAGCTGCTGCTTGGGATGAGTAGAGGGTCGTCAGGAGAGCGTTGCAAGAGCTTGTGGCAGCGCTGGAGCAGGCTTTTTGCGCTGTGATAAGCCATCACCCGAAGTTGTTGTTCCGCTGCCAACAAGAGGTACCACGCTCCTTGGCTTTGGTCTCCTGCGGCTTGAAAGTGATGAGCGAGAAGTTCAAAGGAGCTTTCGGCGTGGGCCGTTTGTTTGAGGACTTGTGCCGCCTGTAAATGGTACTGTCGGGTTTCTTTTTTGGACAACTCTCCCACAAGAGTTTGCGTGATTCCTGGATGGTAGAATCGATATCTCTCAATTCCTGCTGTCCAGTCCTCCGAGAGGATCTTGTGTTGAACGAGTTGTTCCAAGCAAGAGAGGAGCTGTGTCTCGGACCAGGAGGTGAGGGCTTGTAGCAAGTCGAACGAAGCCTCTTGTCCACAAATCGCCACCCAAGTCGCCAACTCTCGGGCCTCTTTGGAGAGGCGCTTCAGCCGATGCTGTAGACGTTTTTGTAATGCGGGTGGTAGATCGCCAAGTTGGATCTCATCATCCGCTTCGGCAAAGGCATTCGACAGCAAGTACCAACAGTCGCCCGCTTCCATCATCTGTTGGTCTTCGTGCCACGCCTTGAGTAACTCTTCTACAAAGAAGGGAATGCCCTGGCTTTGCAGCAGGAGTTGTTGTTGGGCTTTGGGGGCAGGGGGAAGCCCGATCATCGATGTGGTCATCTCGATCACTTCGTCTGTCGAGAGTGGCTTCAAATCATAGAGATTGTAGACGTGATTTGGTGTGGATAGGCGCATCAAACACTGATTGAGTGGGTGCTCTGCGTTGACATCCTCATTGCGGAAGATTCCCAAAATAAGAAGAGGGTACTGCTTCTCCCCAACAATCAGTTGCTGGACAAGGTATTCTGTTAGCTCCAACGATGTTTCGTCGGCAAACATGAAATCATCCAGCACGAGGAGCATGGGTTCGTTTTCAAGGATTTTCACAAACATCTGCCGGAGAGTATCAAACAGTAAGTACTTCTCACTTTCGGGGTCTGGAAGACTGGGGGTGAGAGTGTCGATGGTCTCTGTGGAGAGAGCACCATACATCATCGAAAACCAAGTCTCTTCCAGAGTTCCCCAGAGTTGATGGGGAAGGTCTTCATCTCGAAGAGCGAGTGAGGTTCGGAGTTGTTCTGTGAGTTCTTGGTAGGCTGTATAGGGCGGAGTATCTCTGATACATCGGGCAAAATGGCTCTCGATCTGTTGAATCCTGGCCGAACTCATCACCTCTCGGGCCAGCCGAGTTTTACCGATGCCACTGCTCCCACTGAGCAGCAAGAATCCTCCTTGGTTCTGGTTGCGAAGCAAGCTCAAACTGTGAAGT
>JALTMC010000718.1 GCA_027005175.1 Myxococcales bacterium | reverse complement strand
ACCTCGGGTGCGCTCTCAGGCATCACCACATAGGCAGGAATACCACGCAAACGTGCAGCCAACGATAACGCTGCGGCATGATTCCCCGATGAATGTGTAGCCACGCCATTCCGACACTCTTCCTCTGAGAGAGAGAACACCGCATTGCATGCCCCGCGAAATTTAAAGGCACCAACTTTCTGGAAGTTCTCACATTTGAAAAAGACGGATGCCTCCAACGTATCGTTCACATAGGAGTTCGTCAACACAGGAGTTCGATGGATGTAAGGAGCAATCCGTTCTGCGGCAGCCTGAATGTCATCGAAAGTAGGTAGATTGTCGAAAGATGGAGAGCTTGAATGCAAGGGAAGTTCCTGTTCGTTCGATGTGAGATCCTGTTCGTTCGATAAACCAATAAGCCAGTGTTCTAGGAGTCAGAGTCTTGTGAGGATTCTTCTCTTTGCAAGGTCACCTTATAAGAGAGCGCAGGAGTGGAGAGGTAGGCAAGTCGTTTTGCTTCTCTCCGAAGCAGCGACACGCTACTGAGAATAATACTACAACCCAACGAAAAGAAAGCCAGCAGCATCATAGCAGAGCACAAAACCGCCGTGGGTAGTTTGGGTACAAGGCCCGTCTCAAAAAAGTGAAGAATGACAGGAATCCCCAAAGCCAAGGATGCCACAAAGAGCAAAACAAATGGTACACCAAAAAAGCGTGTTGGATGTACGTCTTTGTACAACTGCACGATCTTCTTCAAGATGCGCCAACCATCGCGATAGGTATTGAGTTTGCTGACAGAGCCATCAGGTCGGCTGTCGTATTTTGTGGGACACTCCGCAACAGGCATACTCAGCTCAAGCGCATGAACAGTAAACTCCGACTCGATCTCGAACCCTTCAGACATCGCAGGAAAAGACTTCACAAAGCGACGTGAAAAGAACCGGTAACCGCTGAAGATATCGGAGAATACACGACCAAACAATGTCCCAACAAACCAAGTAAAGATACGATTCCCCAGAACATGGCCTGCTCGATAGGCTTCTGCCGTCAACGTTTTATCACGGGTTCCAACAAGCATATCAAGCTGTTGTTTTAGAAATTGGTCTAACATCCCTGGTGCTGCCTTGGGATCGTATGTATCATCACCATCAACGAGGATATAGACATCCGCTTCAATATTGGCAAACATCGTTCGAACAACATTGCCTTTTCCCTGTAGAGGTTCAAAGAGAACTACGGCACCGCTTTCTCTCGCGATTTCCGATGTCTTGTCCGTAGAGTTATTGTCTCCAACAAAAATGGTAGCGGTCGGAAAAGCTTCTTTAAAGTCTTCCACAACCTTAGCCACAGTAGCTTCTTCGTTGTAGCATGGAATCAACACGGCAATATTAAGATCTTCGCTCGCAGAGGACATTGACCTTTTCCTTCCCAAAAATAAATCGTATTCTCACAAACATAGATAAAGCATCCCAGAAAACTCACGCGGGAAGATACAATAAAAGCTTTTAACCGTCAATGTAGGGTAGTATCCCAATGTTCTTGACATAGGAGAAAAATTCTCAGGCGAGCGACCATGTAGGACTTCGCCCCTGCGGTTTCCAAAAACGAAATCGAAAAAACAGCACAACAATCTAGAATTGAAAGAGAAAGAGAGAAAGACATTGGCAGAGTTTAAATCATTCCTGGATTCCGATCAAAAAGAAGCTCCTGAACCTGAAGTTGTGGAGCAAGAGCCTCTGCAAGAACCAGGAGTTGACATCACAAGAGACGGAGGAGCCCCCCCTCAGGAGTTGGAAGCAGAGTTAATGGTTGATGAGAGGCATGCAGAAGAGCCACCTTCTGCATGGGAAACCTTACAAGGTTCGCAGTTATTTGGCATGCTCCCAGAATCAGAATTGCAAGCGATGGTTCCTCATTGTGTGAGGAAAACATGGGTGGAAGGCCAGGTTCTCTTTAGGCAGGGAGAAGTCGCTGAGTCTCTCTACTTTCTGGCATCGGGAACGGTTGAGACGATCGAGCGAGAGCAAGAGTACGGCCTCGACTACCGCGGTCCAGAACGCTCTGTTGGAAACGAACTGGGCCTGGCCGCAGTATGGCTCAAGGAGCCTTATCAATACACAGCGCAATGTTCATCAACAGCCGTGTTTTACGCGATCGCCTACGAGATTCTTCGCGATGTAGCACGAGCCTATCCCCGCATCCAAATGGCCTTGACGAATGGCATGGCCCGCTACCTGTATCGAGCACAAACCCACAACTCCTCTCCCGTCGTGGACTTGGCTCGCTTACGCATTGATGAGTCGATGTTTTCGATGTTTCCTCGTCATATGATCAACAACCACAAGGTCATTCCATTGATGGAACGCAGTGGTGTGCTGGCTGTTGGCTTTGTCGATATGAACAACCTCTACGCAGTGGATGATGTGAACCGACTGGCGCAAGGGAAGCGAGTTCATCCCATTCCAGTGGACCAAGACAGCTTTCAACGATTTTACCGCACCACCATCGCGCCCATGCTGGATCGCCGAGAAGGCCCAAACGGCCAAGATGACCGATGGTTTTCTGCGCTTAAACGCAAGACCTATGACAACATCTCCATCAAAGAGTCAGGAGAGCAGGTCTCCCATGAAAAGCGTGGGCAACAAGTCCCTGGCGAGCAGGTCATTCAATGGATGAATCGTTTGGTGGGAGAAGCCCTCGACTTACTGGCCAGTGATATCCACATTGAGCCTGGGGAGCATGAGATGATTGTGCGATACCGAGTAGATGGCCGCTTAAAGCGCCGACCGGAGCCTCTGGACATGCGCTTTCATGGCCCCATTGTCTCGAGGCGTAAGATCCTTGGCAACATGGATATCGCCGAACGACGCAAAGCCCAAGACGGTCGCTTACGTCTCACCTATGACGGTCGTCCCATCGACTTCAGACTCTCCACAATTCCCACAAGCTATGGTGAAAAGTTAGTCCTTCGCATCCTTGATCCCAGCAGTATCCTGATTGAACTGGAGCGTCTCATCTTGCATGAGCCCACATTGGACTCCGTGCGCTGGATGATCGAGCAACCCCAAGGCATCGTATTGGTGGCTGGTCCTACAGGCAGCGGGAAAACAACAACAATCTACAGCTCGCTATTGTATCGACGAGAGGACGAAGTGAACATCGTCACCATCGAAGATCCCATCGAATACATGGTGGAGAAGATCGCACAAGTGCAGGTCAATGAACTTGCTGATGTCACCTTTGCCAACTCCATTCGCCACTTTTTGCGACAGGACCCCGACATCATTGTCGTTGGAGAGATGCGCGATCCCACCACGGCATCCACAGCCCTCGAAGCTGCGTTGACAGGCCACCTTGTGATATCAACCATTCACTCCAACAGCGCGCTAGGTACGCTCGTTCGCTTGCGAGAAATGGGCATCGAGTCTTTCCTTCTCGCCAACACAATCACAGGATTAATCAGCCAAAGACTGGTACGTCGAGTCTGCCCGCGCTGCCGTGAAGTGGCCAAGTACCATCGAACATTAATCTTGCCTTTGGGCATCTTTGAAGAACACGACGCCCCTGAACACTTTGAATTTTACAAAGGCCGTGGTTGTATGCATTGTAACTACCTTGGCTTTCGCGGTCGCGTTGGAGCCTTTGAAGTGTTGCGTGTCGATGAATCATTGCGCCCTCTCATCGCCATGGGTGCAACCACAACACAACTGCGTGCAGAGGCCATTCGCTCCGGTCACCTAACGCTGATGAAAGACTACTGTCGCTACCTCCTCACCCAGGGTCTCACCACGCCCGAGGAGGTCACACGTATCTTGTTCATTGAAGACACCCGCAAAGGAGACTACATCGAGCCACAGGCCCAAAACCCTCCCATCGAACCAACAAACCCCAGCGAAGACCACAACCAAAGGAGCAATCGATGAGTCAACAGAAGAAGCCAATCGAAGACAAACCAAAAATCGAAGCGACGAAAGAGGGAGAGGTTGCTCGGTTATTGGCAGGTTTGAACGCAAGCAGCTTTGAGGCCATAACGACAGGCTTTGCGGAAGAAGGTCATGGCTTTTTTGCAGTCGCGATCTCCCCCGGCTCCGACGCTAAAGAGGAGACCGAGCTGGTAGCAAGCCAGGCCGTGTTTGAAAGAGCACGCTCGACGATAGAAGTAGCGAGCATCGCCATAGTCACGAACCACTCCTTTGCCACGGGTAAAGAGGCGAGCGAGATGGGAGCATCCGGGTCCATGGTTGAGATTACAAGATTGCTGGAATAAGATCTGCGACTTGGAGTAGTTCCGACGACCACCTTTACCACTTTCAAACAACAATCCAACCCGCAGGCAACTCTTTGCGTGTTGCAAGCGGCATGCTTTGTTGAAGTAACGACGCGCCTGAACATAGTCTCTTACCGTGCCTCGTCCTAAAGCGAGATTGTTCCCTTTGTAATAACAGCTCAACCCATGGTCAAGCCGACAAGCCTTTTGGTAGTAGACATTGGCCTTGGCATAGTCTTGTTTCACTCCACCCTTGCCTTTTGCGTATGTTATCGCGAGGTTGTAACATCCATAACGCTCACCATTGCGACAGGTTCGCTGTGAGAGTTTGAAGGCTTTTTTGTAGAAATACTGTGCTTTCGCAGCATCTTTGGGCACGCCCTTTCCAGCTTCATAGAGACCGGCAAGATCGGTACAAGCTCGACCGTAGCTCAGCAGACAGGCTCGAAGGTAAAAGGTACGAGCCTTCACAAAGTCGACTTTCACTCCTTTTCCCTTCGCATAAAGCCAGCCGACATTTCGACATCCTTTTCCATATCCATACTTGCAGGCTTTGAGGGCAAGTTGCTGTGCTTTTGGAATGCTTTTGGTCACCCCATAGCCAAAGTAGTAGAAAGCACCGAGGCTATTACAGCCACGACCGTACTTAAGACGACAAGCTTTTTGTGCAAGTTGCAGTGACAAGGGGTAGTTTTTGGCCACTCCTCTACCATAATGATAGAGTTCGCTGAGGCCAGTACACCCAAAGCCCGAATTCAGCCGACACGCTTTTCGATAGTAGCGGCGAGCCTGAAACAGATTCTGTTTAACCCGATAGCCACGCTCATAGAGACGACCCAAGGCTGCACAGTTGTCTTTTTGGTCGTGACGACACTGACGCCAAAGCCTACAAGCTTTGGGGTCCCACTCGGGACAAAAAACATCCACATGAGAACTCGAAGCAGGCCGGGACGTTGGGGGACTGGGTTTGGTGCGCTGCGCCTCTGCATGGCTCGTTACAAGCCCCGCCCACAGAAAGATTCCCCACCAAGCCCACACGGCAAAACCTTGGGACCCCTTCGTCATAAAACACCTCCTCATATTGTTCACAAAGTTCGGGTTACCGAATCGATCAATCACATAACACAAGATCACATTGCACGAGTGTATCATGGAGCCCGCCTTCACCAAAGCCCCTCTACGCTACTTTTTAAAAGGAGGCAATGATGGATTGACAGGCTGTATGGAATCCTGCGATACAGACGGTGCTGGCACAGGCCCAAATCGGGACGGGATTTGGGAGAGATCAACATAGCCCTTCGGCTCCGACATGACAATCAATTCAACGCTGTCTTCCACCAGCGGATCGTCGGAGGGAAAAGGCCGGGTGGCTTGATTGTCAGAGGCAGATGGATCTGGGATTTCATTTCGTTCCCACCAGATCCTCGCATCCTCTGGAGTCCAAGAATCCCCGACTTGAATCTGTCCCAAGAGATCCCATAGTACTTCGGCTGAAGGGGGTCGCTGATTTGGATCTTTGGACATACAAGAGAGAATCAAAGACTCCAAGGCTGGAGGAATTCCTGATGCAAAGGCTGAAGGTGGCTCCACGTCCCCATACACATGCTTTCGCAACAGAGCGATGGGGTCTGTTTCGAGAAAGACGGGACGCCCCGTGAGCGCCCAGTAGGCCACACAACCCAACGCATACAGATCCGAGCGACCATCCATTGGATACTCTTGCGTCACAGCTTCTGGAGCCATATAACCCGGTGTGCCCACAGCACCTTTGTGCTCGGTGTGTGGACCTGATGTTTCTTCTGGACGAACCTTGACGATACCAAAGTCGAGCACCTTCGGGAAATCGTACTCCAAACCCATTTTGCAGATATAGATATTTTCGGGTTTGATATCTCGATGTACGAGATCGTACATATGAGCTTCCGCAAGAGAGCGACAAACCTTGCGTAAGATTCGAATCAAACGAGCTGGAGAGAGAGGCCCAAACCGCTCGACCAATGTCTGCAACTCCATCCCATCAAGCAGCTCCATCACATAATAGAATGTTCCTGAAGGCTCGACACCAAAATCAAAGAGTGTGACCGTATAAGGAGATGAAAGCTGCGATATAACCTGCGCTTCTTGTTGAAAACGCTGGATCATCATTTGCTTTTCTTTGGGAGGCAGATGGGGGTCAGGTCGCACCCACTTCACCGCAGCAGAGCGAGCCAGCCACCGATGTTTCGCATGCCATACCTCACCCATCCCACCAGCCCCGAGCTTACGAATCAAACGATAGCGATCCAGTGAGATCCCCTCCTCCAACAGGTGAGTGTCGATCAACAGCACTGGACTTTGTGTAATTGCAACCTCTCGTTCAATGAGTTGCTGAAGCTCGTCGATGTTGCCAGGCCAAGAATAGGCCATCAAACGATGGGTTGACTCCGCTGCAATTCGACCCACCACTTTCCCCAAACGACGCGCACTTTGTTGTAGAAAGAAGTCCGCAATCACTGGGATATCCTGTTTGCGCTCTCGCAGCGAGGGAACAGCGATACGCTGTGGAGTCAAAAGGGGCAAAAGGTCAGGAAGAAATGCACCGCGTTGTACCGCGTAGTGTGGATCTTCCATCATATAGGACACAATCCGAACATCGGGGTACACAGGTTTTCCCTTGCTTCGCTGGTCCTGCACCAACCGCAAGATCGCCAACAGCTTCTCTTGAAGAGCCAGAGGCAGCTCATCCATGCGGTCCATAAACAGCGTACCATCATGAGCATGAAAGAATTGACTGCGATGCCCTACTCCATCCAACATATCTCGTGTAATGGTCGTCGTCAGAAAACTCGAAGACTGCTCCTCTTGCAAAGTGGCACAGTTCACATACAAAAAGATCTGATTGCGTCGCTCAGACTGATAGTGAATCGCCCGAGCTACAGATTGATACCCTGCACCCAAAGGACCTGTCAGAAGAACGGGCTGGTCAGCAGGCGCGTAAAGTTGTATCGCCTGACGCAACAACTGCACCGCAGGACTCTCCCCCAACAGTGGCCCCAGCACCTCTCGACGCACTTCGGCCTTGGTTCGAGGCTTTTCATGAACCTGCTGCTGTAACATCATATTATGAGCGAGCAACTCACGACGATGATTTTCTGTCTTCACATGGAACTGAACCCGAAGAATAAGCTCTCGGAGTTGAAAGGGCTTCGCCAGATAGTCCACAGCCCCAAGCTGCAAGCCGTGAGCACGATATTGCACATCGTCCTGGGCCGAAAGAAACATCACGGGAATGTCTTGGGTTGCTGTACGCTGCTTCAAACGTTCACACACTTGAAAACCTTGCCCTCCCCCAAGAGAAACATCCAGCACGATCAAAATAGGCTGCTCCCGCTCCGCATACCAGATCGCTTCATCACTTGTTCGCGCAACAGAATAGGAGAAGCCCTCCTCGTGAAGTGCCTGCTCCAACAACGGTAAACTGGGATCACTCACAGCAATAAGAACCCGCAGGGACGTCGCCATCTCCGAAATTCTCGAATCATTACTCTGTTGCATCTAGCATCCTTCCTACAGCAAACTATCCGAATCCTGCGCGTTGACATCAGAGTCTAGTTCATTTCCACACTCCAATCCACTCCTGACACGCCTTCCACTTTACAAAGAATGATTGTCATGTCAAAAATGTGTTGCTACAATCCCAACCTCAGGGCACATCAGCTTGCAGTTTGTGAGAGAACAAGCTTAATGCACCGCATCCGTATTTCTTGACACAGCCAACAGAGAAGAGAGGGAGTGTAATGCGTGCTCTGACAGTTTCGACAGCCGCCATCATGCGTGATCATTTACTCGTAACCATCATCATCTCCGTCATTGTGGGAGCGATGATTTGGCATGGGTTAAGTACTCGTGTCTTCCCCTATCGACACCGCTCTTATTCCTGGTGGTTTACACTCAAACTAGGATGGTTTACACCGTACAACCATATCAAATTTGGCAAGTCTTGCCCCACCGATCTGATTTTACAACGAGCGGGATATGCGGTGGGATATAGCAACAAACGACGGTGCGCGTTGTGGGTTTCTTACGTTCTCAGTAAGTGGTCCATTGGTGTTGACGTTGAACGCGGAGAGGGCTATCACTCCGATCACGACGTTCTCAAACGATACCGAGTGGAACCCGAACACTGTGAAAACTCCGGCTACGACAAAGGCCACCTCGCTCCAAGTGCCTCTATTGACTTCAGCCGTCAAAGCAATGACCAAACCTTCCTCATGACCAATGTAGCGCTACAACACCCCGAATTAAACAGACAAGCCTGGGGAAAACTAGAGAGACTCGTCCGAAAATGGTCCTTCACAAAGGGAAAACTCGTCATTATTGCCGGACCCGTTTATGGACAACGCAACACTCGATTTAACAAAATCCCCATTCCACGCTACTTCTACAAGGTGATTTACTCTCTTCAGCACAAACGCAGCATCGCATTTATCCTACCAAACAAGGCGATCGAAAATGACCAACTCTGGAGCAGCGAACATGTGATGTCAGTGAAAGACTTGGAAGAGTTCATACAAAAAAGCAATCCCAGATCCAACCTTTCGTATAACTTCCTTCAAGCCCTCGGCTCTCGCGGAGAACAAATCAAAGCCAGACTTGATATTCCCTTCTGGCGTGATGAAAAAGAATGGAACGAAAAATAATTTTCATATCCGAAATCATTTCAACCCATCTGAATCATATAGATTCATAGAATCAAAGAAAAAATCACCCCATTCCCCTCTCAAGTCACCTCAGAAGAACACCGTAAGTGTATAGTATCGCGCGGCTCTCTTATCCTATGCAACTTCCCTAACAAAAAATTTTCCAGCCAAACGAAGAGGGAAAAGATGTCCAAACCAGATATTCTTCCATTACATACGATCATGCCGTTGATCAAACAAGTAGAGAAGCTGCCTTTGTTACCTGCTTTAACATTTCAGCAAGCCCTCAGCTTGGTGAGGTATCACGTCACACCTCACACCGAGAATGGGAGAATGTTTCTTCACCCTATCTTTGACAATTTACACCTTGTTCGTGGCCTCCCCATAGAAGCTATCAAAGAATTTTATTTCAGTATCTTGCGACATGAAAGCAAGATGAAAGTGAAGCTATTTTTATCCAAGAAGTGGCATCACCACATCTTTGAAAAAGAAGTTCAAGACAATCAAGCGATCTACAGTAATCCCAGCATCTCGTCATTGCGACGTTTTCAAATACCCAAGAGACCAATGAGTCCGCAGCAAAGTCACATGGTTGAGCGGGTCAGGCCGCCAAAGACACTGCCAAACAGCCAGGCACACCACAAGCCTCTTCCAGACTCCTTCAGCACAACACCTCAACATCGTATACAAGAAGGATTCTCTTCGAGTCAAATACAACGACCGCACTCCTCTCTGCCACAAAGACCGCACACAGCCCGTTCACGAAAAACAACTTTATCAGAGAGCTTTCACAGCCTATCAGACAAGAGGACACTGTCACCACAGTCCGACTCTACATCGTCATCCGAAGTCACGTCTTACGTGATACTCACGCCCCAAAAGGAGATGGCAAGAGTGTCGGGTTCAGACTGCCCCCCCACCCAAGAATCCTATTCATGTCCCTCGATTGATGGCTTCCCCTCTTGTGAAGGGATCGCTTCCGAGGCAAGTCAAGTTCGACAAGGTATGGAACGAAACCAAAACGTGAAAGCTGAGAATGCAGAGAGACCCACTCATGAAACTCCACATAAGATCAACAGCAGCTTTTCTTCTTGTGTCGAGTTGCAAGCGATAACTCAGGCAGTGAAAAGCTCCAGTCCAGTTCAAACAGAAAAGACAAAAGAGGCACTTCCGTTGACGCAGCTCATCTCGACACCAGAGCAGGAGTTCTCAGAGCAAGCTCCCAAACGCACCAGACCTCACTGGACAAAGTGGTAACCCTAGCCCGAATGATTCACGAACGTTCTGCTACGGCTTGCAAACCCCCGGCATCGACTTCGTCAGGCTTGTTTCGCCGTCTCAACGGTACGATGTACCGTCTGCGAGGGCGAGCCTGTGCCTTCCTTGTATCTGCTCGGGCTTTCCGTCGCCTCGCGACGAACAACGTGAATCATTCGGGCTAGCTCAGATCCTACTCCTGCAAAGCATTCCACATCTCTTGATCGCGCTCCGCTGTCCACAGGATAGGCTCTTCGACGCCGTGCAGTTCGTCCCATGCGCGACTTACATTAAACGGAATGCAGTGCTCATAGATGGCCCATTCCCCGTATAATGTTGTCATATGTTCATAGACATGTTCAAAGGCTGTTTTCAGCGTAGCACCATCTCGACCCATAGCTTCTTGTGTGAATTGTAAAAGGTTGTCGAGGAATCCAGCAGTGGCTTGCATCGCGGCCTTAATCTTCTCTTCTCCAACAATGACAGCCCCTCGCCCAGGAACAACGACCAAGGGTTGGAGTAACTCAAGCTGGAGTAGTGTGTCACGCCATTCATGAAGATAAGCATCTCCACAATACAAAGCACAATGATCCTCGATCAAGTCTCCAGCAAATAAGATCCGCTCTTTGGGTAGCCAGACCGTGCTATCCCCTTTGGTATGCCCTCTCCCTGGATGAGACAGCCGAATTTCACGCTCTCCCATCCACAAAGTCATCTCTCTCTCAAAGGTGATGTGAGGAAAGGTCAGACCTGGAACATCTTCCACTGCCGAGAACAGACGAGGAAAGCGTCGTACTTCAGAGGCAAAATCCTGAGCACCACGCTCTCGAATTAAGTCCAACGTATGACGGCTCGCGATCACAGTATGAACATCCGTAAATGCCGCACGTCCCAAAACTCGCACTGCATGGTAGTGAGTTAAAAAAAGGCGTGTTACAGGCTTATCTGTAACCTTCCCGATATCTTGTAGCATCTCTCTGGCGAGAAGAGGTGTTGCCCTACAATCGATAGCAAGACACCCCTCGTCACCCACGATCCAACCGGTGTTCGGGTCAAAATCACTGATATACCCAAAAACACCATCTGCCAACTCAACAACTTTGGCATGTTGAACGTCTGCATCTGCCGCACTCGCACAAGGCTTCAATCAAAAATCCCTCCACAACAAAGAACCAAACCCAAACCAAACTCAAACCAACAAAAAGAGACCCCTCAAACCCAAGTCAAAAGCTACTGGACTTGATCCGCAAGCATCGCTTCGTTGGTGATCATGAGTTGGCGACCGTCTTTTTGTAGGATCCCGAGCTGAACAAATTCAGCGATCACACGATTGACCGTTTCGCGACTGGTGCCTAGCATTCCCGCCATTTGTTGCTGTGATGGTGGTTTCCGAAGTAAGATTCCCCCGTTCATACTCTCCCCCTCTTCCTCTGCAAGCTGCATAAAAAAGCGGGCGACACGGCCATAAACATCGAGCAAGGTCAGGTTGCTAATGATCTTGTTCATATTCCGCAGACGTTCCGAGAGTTTTTGTAAAATATTAACCAAAGCTCGTGGGT
>JALTMC010000717.1 GCA_027005175.1 Myxococcales bacterium | reverse complement strand
CCTCCACAAAAAGCCCGGCACTGCCAATAGCAGTGGGTTCGCAACCAACAGAGCGACGAAGTGACATGCAAGAACAACAAACACCACAATCGATTTACCCAGCCCACCCAACCTACCCAGCCCAGCCGTCTGGCTCCTCAGCTGGACTAGCCGCCCAACAACAACCTGTGACACCAGCCTTTCAGACGCCTCAGATGTTCCACGGCCAAGCGACACTGCCTTATAACCAACAAGTCCCCTACGGACAACCAGCTTATATGACACCAATGATGCCTTTTGCGTCCCCCTATTCATCACCTTTTGGATATCCCCCCACTCCAATGTTTGGATATCCCCAACCTTCCCTGTGGATGGATCCAGGCTTCTGGCAGTTTGTGGCCGCTCAGGGACCTCATCTGATCCAACAATTAATGGCGACCTACCAAGCCATGCACCCTCAGCATACCCAAATGGTCGCACCCAGAACAGCGGTTCCAAGCTTTACTCCTGGAATGCCGACCTACCCGTTGCCTGCTGCTCCCATTGCACCACAAGCCCCCGCATATCAATCGAAGGCAACTCCGATGGCACCACAAGCACCCACATATCAATCGATGGCTGCTCCAACACCATCCTGGCCCACAGCCCCGCAGACCTCCCCCAGCCCTACCACATTCCCAAACTCTGTATCGGTACAGCAAACAGCACAGATGCCAGCAACAACAAGCCAATGGGGCAATGGGACTCCAGCAGTTGGCACAGCCCCATCACCTCAACCTGTACCTGTAGCGAAAAAGGAAGTCGAACCTGCGGCTTCCAGTAGCGATGATCTCCAATCGATGATTCTCAACCTGGTCGCAGACCGCACAGGATATGATATCGAAGAGCTTGGCTTGGATGAGCACTTGGAAGCCGATCTGGGTATCGATAGTATCCGTCAAGTCGAAGTGATGGCAGAGCTACGAGACACTCTCGAACTCGTTCGTGATGACTCCTTTAAAATCACCGACTACCCCACTCTTCGCTCTCTCATCACCTATGTACAACAGAATATCCCTGGCGGACAAAACCGTGAGTCTGCTGATTCTCCCGATACATCGGGGTAGCTGAATTTGACTCACTACACCTGCATAACGATCTGCAGGTGAAGGCCCCCTTGTATCTTCGCAAGCTCATTCTACAAAGAGCAGAACCATCGTTACAACCCAAAGAGGACTGTTCCTGGCCTACACAAGCTGCCATCTTGACGTATGGTGCGACAACGCTACCTCCGAACCTGACAAAGCAACTGAGAGCTTTGTCCATCAAGTACAAAACATTTGACTTCTCGAAAAATCGAGAACGACAGATCAAACAATTGCAAAAGTGGCTACCACACAATTCAAGCCTATGTGTCGATGTGTTGGCGTTGTCCTTTGTTGGAAGAGAATCGGACCTCGCAGAGGCGTCTATCGAAATGTCCGTGTTGCGCCTTGCCCTGACTCAAGCTTTACAAAAACACACCACCGGACTCCGTTGGCTGTCTTGTACTGCAATGGGGAGGAGTGCATTTAGCACGGCATCCTCCGAAAGCTCAGAGAAAAAAGCAACCCCCGATGCCTTGTTATTGGGTGGTGCAACAACTGGCTTTGTCAAGAGCGCGATGCGAGAATTGAATGTCTGGAATCGCTGCGTTGACATTGTTAGCGAAGCTCCAAAAACATGGTTGCGAGATGAGTTACAAGATACAACTTCACACCTCGAAGTATTGTATGACGGTGATGCTCGGTATATCACAACCTTTTCCACTCAAACTGCCGCACAAACTCTTCCAACAATGCCCAAGGATCTCGGAATAGGACACCGAGCAGGAAAACAACCTCCAGTGATTATGATCAGTGGTGGAGGTAGCGGTATCACCGCAACGATCACTGAGTCTCTTGCAAAGCTCATGTCGTTTCGCGTTGTGATTCTTGGACGCACAATGTTGCCTGATATTTCCGAGAGATTGCCATTGAAAAACAAGGCAGAAGCTCGAAAGATCCTTCGCTCTAAACTTGGCGAAGAAGCAACACCGAAGCGAATTCAAGAAGAACTCAGACGTGCCGAAAAACAAGACAACTTGCGCAAACAAATCGAGCGATACAAACAACTTGGTGTAAAGAGTCTTTTGATTCCTACTGATATGAATGACCTTCAAGCGGTAGAAAGGGCCGTCCAACAAACCATCGCAACGTGGGGTCAAGTGGACGCAGTCATTCACGGTGCGGGTGTAGATCAAAGCCGAGACTTGGTGTCAAAAACACCGGAAGAAGTCCGCTTTGTGATGTCTGTAAAACTCAAGGGGTTGGCCAACCTACACCAAGCATTGTCTGCTCACCACGTCAAAGCCTGGCTTGCGTTTGGCTCTGTTTCTTCTCGCTTCGGCAATATTGGACAAGTGGATTATGCCGCAGCCAACGAAGCCATGGCTCGATGGTTAATCGGTGATGAAGATTTTCAACAGGCTCTACTCATCGATTACACAGCTTGGGATAAAGTGGGAATGGCTGCCACTCTCGCCAAGTTCATGATAGAGCGGGGTGTGGACATCCTACCTCCTCAGCCCACAGCTTCTCACACCGCCACCCTGTGGTATCATGGCGCTCAAGGAGAATGGGTTTATTCAGGCCGACTCCCAGAGGAAGAAACCCCCTTGGGTCAGATCCAGTTGCGAGTTCCCGGTACAGAGGTTCGCTATGAACGCTCCTTGCAAACAGGACAAATCAAGTTCCTCGAAGATCACAAGATGGGCAACACAGAAATTCAGCCAGGTGTGGTCTCTCTGGCCTGGATGCTACTCGCAGCCCAAGAAGTGGGTGAAGGGACATTATACCGAGAGATACGAGATGTCCGATTCAACAAGGCACTCAAGCTCTTCCCAGGCAAGACAGCCATTATGAAGGTAAATGCCCTACGAGCCGAAGCCAACTCAGAGACACCAGCGTCTGTACAAGCCACAGTCTCCTCCCAACGAGAACGCCGAGGAAGCATCGAACAACTTGACCATGCTTCTGCAACCTTTGTTCCGGTCCCCCTAGAGGAACTCCATTCTTCTGAAGAAGCTCTCAACCCCACGAGACTCGAACGCTCAACTCTCCAAGAAGACCATAATATCGCCTCTATCTACGATACCTTCTTCCATGGTCCAACATGGCAGGTACTGGGTCAAGCTTGGTATGGAGATGACACAGCGATCACAACACTCCATACCCATGATAGCGCATTGGGACAGGGACTACCTGACACACTGCGCCACAATGCTGTGGGCCAAGAACTCGTGTTACAAACGGCCGGCCTATGGGGATTGCGAAAGAAGGGATTGTTCGTTCTTCCCTTCGCAATCAAACAGGTAATCGTTCATTGTGACGCTCAACCTTCCGAACCAAAAGAAGCCCATATCCAATTTGTAAAACAGAATGATGATCAACTGATCTTCCATGCTCACTTGCTTGGACAAGACCAACGACTACTGCAAACATTCCGCCACTTAAGTATGCGAATCTTTCCTATCCCAACCTGAAACCATCCCGTTCTCCAACCCATACTCAAAATGTAGCATTGCTCTGACCATCAACGCTCCAAACATATATCTGAGTTCACAATACTTGACATAGGTTTAGGAATCTGACTAGTACTTAACATATGTTTAGGTACACCATCACAAAATGGAGGCATTATGGAAGGAAGAGATGAAGACGAACAAGAGGAATATGGCAGTAGTCGGAAGGGAAAACCACAAACAGCCTGGCATCCATTGTTTGCTGATGTCTTATCCTTCTTTTTACCAACAGATTATAGGTTGTTGAGTGAGTACCAGCTTACACGAGAACCACAAAGAGTGGATATTGTAATCTGGGAAGAGAAAAGTCGAGGGGGAGCCTTTGATGGCTTGCCTGCATTGATGGAACGCTTGACCAAACGAAACTTGATCGAATTCAAATCACCTGTGGATCAATTAGAACGTATGGATTATAGTAGATTGGCAGCTTATGCACTTCAATACCATGTGCTGGAAGAAGGTTTTCGTCTTGAAGATTTGTCACTGTTTGTAGTAGCACCAAGCATGACAGAAAGCTTTCAAGATGGCTTGAAGGACTGGAAGCAAGAAGCTTTGGAGGTAGATGAAGGAGTATATTTGCTACAAACACAGCCGTGGACCGCTTGGTGCATCGAAAGTGATGTGGCATGGAAGGAAAAGGGGAATGAAGTCCTGGGGTTGTTTAGTAAAAACTTTGTAAAGGGAAAAAAGATTGTAACTGTTCTGGAACATCTACTCCCTTGGCTCTATCCCTGGTTGGTCCAACAGCTAGCAAAACACCGAGAAAGGAGTCGAATCATGCCATTAGCAAGAAAAGAAGAGTTTGAACGGAATATGCAACAGATACTGGTAGAGTACCTGAACTCGTTGCCCTTGGAAGAGAGACTCCAAGGACTGACTCCCGAAGAAAGACTTCAAGGCCTCGCCCCCGAAGAAAGACTTCAAGGCCTCGCCCCCGAAGAATTGATTGAGTGCTTGGAGCCAGAGCAACGCAGGGCCTTGTCACGACGTTTGGGTGAACCAGAAGGACTCGATGTATACCTTCGAGAGACTCTCTCTGAATTAGCTCAACAACGCTTTCCACGGATAAGACAGCGAACCCTCACTCGACTAGAAGGACTCTCCGCTCACCAGCTTCAAGAGCTTTTATCTCAGGTTTTGCTGTTTCCAAATAGTCAGGCATTCCGACACGCCATTACCAAAGCGGAAAAAAAGAACAAGAATGATAGAGAAACATAATAGGGAAACATAAACCCTGTTTCGAAATATCTTTGGTGGCAAAAGGTAACAAAGTCAAGAAGGAGGATAAGCACCAAGGATGGAATAGCCAGAGTCAACGAATAAGACCTGACCGGTGACACGATCCGACAGGTCAGAGCATAAAAACGCAGTCATCTTGGCAACATCATGGGGTGTAATTGTAGCATGAAGAGGAGAGATCTGAGGGTATTGTTCGAGCATCGAATCAAACATAGGAAGTGCGCTCGCTGACAGGGTTTTGATCGGTCCAGCCGAGATAGCATTCACACGAATGCCATGAACCCCAACATCCACGGCAAGCTCTCGAACTGTGGCCTCCAGCGCAGCTTTGGCAATCCCCATCATCCTGTAGTAAGGAACCACTCGCTGCCCTCCCAAATAGGTCATCGTGACAATCGAACTGCTTGCAGGCATATAAGACAAGGCCACACGAGTTACTCGCAACAGAGAGTGACTGCTAATCACAACAGCATCACTGTATTCTTGCGGAGTCACCTCATAAATGGGCTTCATAAAGGTCTCGGGGGGAGCATAGCCAACGCCGTGAATCAAAGCATGGAGAGGACCGCCAACAGCTTCAAACATCTGTTGAATTTCGCCATCCTTGGTCACATCACAACGGTGTGCCGAAGTAACCACAGAAGGATTTTCTTTGAGAAGTTGCATCACACGGCTGCGAAAGCGTTGTTGATAAGAGATGTGTACTTCTGCTCCACACATGGCGAGACCTTGAGCTGTCGCCCAAGCAATACTGTCTGAATTTGCGACTCCAAGAACAAGGACCCGCTTTCCTGTCAATGCAATCATAGATTTCTCTCTTAAGCTCTATCTGTGGCTGCCTCTTTCAACAGCTCCAATTGCTCGATTAATTCACCAACCTCCTCAGGGGACAACCCCTTCCAAAGGTGCTTCTTCATGTCCACACGATACTTGGGTGCCCCAACCTCAACTCCTTCCGTTTGAAGCAACTCGACCTGTAGCAAATCCTCTTCCCCTTGCACCCCCACACGAATGATGCCTTCTTTGCTCACCACACGATGCCAGGGGATATCAGAATAATCCGGATCATGGATCCGATGACGCAGACCTCGCAAAGCGTAGCCTACGGCTCTGGATGCTTGTGGTGCCCATAACATCCGTGCGATCCGGCCATAACTAGAGACCTTACCGGTTGGAATACACCTCACAACCTCATACACCTTTGCATAAAACGAAACCATACAAACTCCATTCGAAAGACTTTCTGTATCCTCCGGCTCCCCGCCGCGAAACGTGTTCTACCTTAGGTAAGAACTGTCGGTCAATAGAAGCCCTCGACCGGATCATACAAATATGCTACAAAACCATCGATACTGATGGATTCGACGAGACAGCTCGATGCACTCAACCATCCAGAAGAAGTATGCGACAACTGCTACAATCAACATACTATCACACAAGAAAATCGAGGTCAGAAATAGGATGTGGGAGAAAGAAACCTGTCAACAGATCTATGACGAGAATCGAGAACGCTTTATCGAAGAATGGAAGGAGTTCTTACGCTTTCCAAGTATCAGCGCAGATCCTGCATACAGTGACGATTGCCAACGGTGTGCAGACTGGCTGACCTCCCATCTGTCCGATTTGGGCTTTCAAACAGAGCTTATCGAAACGGTAGGCCAACCCCTTGTCTATGCCGAATACAAAGGTAAGCCCGACCGCCCAACCATCTTGTACTATGGGCACTATGATGTTCAACCCGTTGACCCTCTTGAACTTTGGGACAGCCCCCCCTTTGAGCCGGAGCAACGAGGAGATCGACTCTATGCTCGCGGCGCTCAAGACAACAAGGGCCAAACCATCTATGTGCTCAAAGCTCTAGAAACATTGCTCAAACAAGATGCCCTGCATTGTACTGTCAAACTCTTCCTGGAAGGTGAAGAAGAGACAGGTAGCTACGGCATCTCATCGGCCATTCCCAAGTTGGTAGAACAAGGTCGCCTCCAAGGAGATGTGCTCATGGTCTGTGACACCGGTGCTGTTGCAGCGGGTGTCTCCACGATCACCATGGGGTTGCGTGGCATCGTTTACCTCCAGGCCGACCTCCATGGCATCAGCCATGACCTACACTCTGGAAGCCACGGTGGGATCGTCAAAAATCCCGCCACCGAACTGGCTCGTTTGGTCGAAACTCTACACGACCAAAATGGTCGTATCGCAGTGAAAGGATTTTATGACGGTGTAAGCGACATCGACCCGGAAGACCGAAAGCTTGCCAATGCTTCTCCTTTTAATGCTTCCGACTATGAAAAACAGATCGGTGTACCACCCGTTGGTGGAGAGTCAGAGTTCACCCCCGTTGAGAGAAAAGGATTTCGCCCAACGATCGAGGTCAATGGATTCCACTCTGGATATGGTGGCCCTGGCTCCAAAACGATTATCCCCGACAGCGCCTTCGTCAAACTCTCCTCACGCCTTGTAGGACAGCAAGATCCCCAAAAAAGCCTCGACCGGCTGGTGACTCACCTGGAAAAACATGCTCCCGATGGATTAAAGCTTACCATCTCAGACAAAGGCGTGGGCGGTCCTGCTCTGATGCTGAGTTCACAATCACCTGTGATTCAACAAGCCAGTGAGGTCCTCAAACAACTCTCTGACAAACCCACTGTTTATTCCTGGGAAGGTGGCTCTATCCCCGTAGTATCCAGCTTAGCCCAGGCATCTGGTGCAGAGCCTCTCCTCGTTGGCTTTGGCTTGAGTGAAGACCGCATCCATGCCCCCAATGAGTCCTTCTCTATCAAACAATTTGAGCTTGGCTTCCTCTATGCAACGATGATGCTATCTCAGTTCTCTTCCACAACCCAAACCGAAGTCTAAGGATAAGAAACATAAAGATGAAGTATCTGTTGTGTTGTGTTTTAGTGTGGACTCTCATGGGCTGTGAAAGTAAAAAAGCGAGAACAACACCAATCCTTCAGGCATTGAGAGCCCCACAGAAGTCGCTAAAGACAGCAGTAAAAAAGGCTCCAAAACAACGGGAAATCGCAACATCTCCGAGAGGCCCGGTGAAGCAAGAGATGTCTTTGGAAAAACGTTGCAAGAAGGGGCAGGGAGATGCCTGCTACCGGCTCGCAGCAAGATATCATAGGAGTAAAAACCCAGAGATAGCACGAGCTGTGGCAATGTACCAGAGAGCTTGCAAGTTCAATCAAAAGGAAGCCTGTCACAATCTTGGTGTAATGCATCAACATGGAAGTGGCGTCACCAAGGACTTCAACAAGGCCAGAGGCTATTACAACAAAGCATGTAAATTGCGTTCGGGGGCTGGCTGTTATAACTTTGCCCACCTGTACGCCCGAGGCATCGGGGTACCACAAGATCTAAAAAAAGCGGCTGTCATCTTTGAACGTGGCTGTGAACTTGGATTTGGCAGTAGCTGCAATGACCACGGAGAGTTTCTGGAAAATGGAAAAGGTCGAAAAAAGAGTCTTGCTAAAGCAGTGTTTACGTACCGTCGTGCTTGCCAGCTGAGAGATGGCAAAGGATGTTATAATTTGGCTCGACTCTACCGAAAAGGTATAGGGGTTAGCAAAGATCCTGAGCGCGTCAAAGACTTAATGCTCCAAGCTTGTAGCATGCATATAGCCCTGGCCTGCTACTATATTGCCAACACATTCAGTCGAGGCAAAAACAAACACAGCAATTATCTCAAAGCCCGTATCTACTACAGTAAAGCTTGTAACCTCCGCCTTGGAGAGGGCTGCAATAATCTGGCAGTCCTCTATCACATGGGTCGTGGAGTCGCCAAGAGTCGCGCCCATGCCTACCGTTATTATTCACTCGCATGCAGGTTCGGCTTTAAGTCCGGCTGTCAAAATCTGAAATTCATACAAAACAATCGTTAAACTGCTCTTTCTTTCGAAGCAACAGCCCTAAACCACTGAAGCAGACCTAAGGAAGAAAATACAAGCCAAACGCCGCAAGTCTAACCTGCCTTCTCAAACAAGCTCCCATCGACAACCCAAACCACCCCAAAGGATGTACGAAACCTCCACAAAGTTCACATACACAACCAAACTCATCACATGGCTGAGAGAATTCGTCAGTGTCGCTTAATACCCTGAATATCCCTCTCCTATCAGATGCTATATTGAAACTGTGAAGTTCGATGATTCGTGGATATTCGTGAAATTCGTGGATCTAAAAAATGAGGCAACAACCCCCTACCTGCTTGTTATGTAGTTAACTCCTTCACAAGAGCCTCCAGCCAGCCCTGTACTTGACCTTGACCAACAGTGACTGAAGATGATAACTCTCTGTTTTAGAAAAAGTACAAAAACACCGAATCCTTCATTTAAAAAGGTCTAACTCCCTCAGAGGTAGAACAAGAGATGGCGGCTTCTTACACCGACCAATATCGCGAGTTATTTGAACGCTCCGCCGACGCCATATTAATTATCGATGATGATACTTTTGTTGACTGTAACCAGGCCACAGTTGACATGCTCCGTTATGAAACAAGAGAGCAAGTGCTGCAAACTCACCCATCAGAGCTATCTCCACAGTTTCAACCTGACGGTAGAGCTTCGTTCGACAAAGCCAATGAGATGATTGCTCTCGCTTTCGAACAAGGTAGTCATCGCTTTGAATGGGAACATCGGCGAGCTGATGGTTCAGTTTTTCCAGTGGAGGTCCTCCTGACCCCACTTAAGCAAGGCGACTCCAAGAGATTGCACGTTGTTTGGAGAGATATAACAGAGCGCAAACGCCTTGAAGCAGAGTTGAGGCAGTCTCAGAAGATGGAGGCAATGGGCAAACTGACAGGTGGGATTGCACACGACTTCAACAACCTTTTAGTGGCGATCATCGGCTATGCAGATCTGATGCATATGGATCTGCCCAGCAATAGCCACTTACTAGAATATGTTGAGCAAATTCAACTGGCAGACGACCGAGCCGCCACCCTTGTAGGACAGTTGTTAGCTTTCAGTCGCAAGCAGGTACTGCAACCGAAAGTCATCGAACTCAATGAGCTGTTAGTCAACATCGAAAAGTTACTGGAACCGATGCTTGGCGAAGACGTCCAATTTATAAGTAATCTCCACAAGAACCCCCTACATGTGAAGGCTGATCCTGGCCAGGTTGAACAGGTAGTCATCAACCTGGCCACCAACGCTCGTGATGCTATGCCCGGCAAAGGAAGACTGGTCATGGAAACTCACCTCATCCATCTGGGCGAGGGCAGCATCAGTGAGAACAGTGATTTGATTTCGGGCTCTTACGCTACCCTCTCTATCACCGACACCGGTGATGGCATACCACCTGAGCACCTAAACAAGATCTTTGATCCGTTTTTTACAACCAAAGAGATCAACAAGGGAACTGGCCTTGGATTGTCCACAGTACAGGGCATCGTCAAGCAAAGTGGCGGTGAGATCATTGTAAAAAGTGAATTGGGCAAAGGCTCTACCTTCAAGATCTACCTGCCAATCACCGATGAAGCACTTGTGAAAGCCACACAACAAACTTCATCGGATTCGAATTCTGAGCAGAAGACAAAACAAACAATTCTTCTCGTTGAGGATGAATCTACAGTTTCAGGACTGGTCGAAAAAGTCTTGCGGCGTGAGGGATATGTCGTATTTGTAGCAGAAAATGGTATCAAAGCATTACAGCTGTTTGATGAGCTGAAGTTTGAACCAGATCTGTTATTGACTGATGTGATCATGCCCGAGATGGGTGGCCCTGAGTTGGCGAAGGCTCTCACAAGATGAAGGTTCTTTACGCTTCGGGTTATACCGATAGTGCCTTGACTCATAGGGGAGCACTGGAAGATGGCGTCGAGTTAATCCAGAAGCCCTTCGCTCCCAACGACTTGCTTGACCGAATCCATCAACTCTTCAAGAAAAAGTGAGTTGTACAACGTCCATTTCTTTGAGAGGTTGTCAGGTATCTACATCATAGAAGCTATTTTGAAACCTACATGAATAGAGAACTTACAGAAGCAAGGCTGTGTCCAACATCTGAACACGGTTTGAACAGAATGTCCAAGACCTGGACACTCATCGTACCTTCCTTTCGACGTCCCCACTACCATCCGATCATAATCTCCTAAAATCATTCAAGGAAACAAGGCTAGCTTCCGACTGGCATTTGCTGTGCACAGAGAGCGGGCAACTGCGCAGCAAGCAAGTGAGCAAGCTATCAAGCGAGCAAGCTATCGATTATCCACTATCTACGAAAAGAGGCAAACAATGAAAGACAATCAAGAGAGCTTTGAGAAGAACACCCCCATGGACGATTATGATTCATCAGAACGTCCAGAACGTCGGCGCAAAGCGGTCTACACGATCATTGAACGTGAAGGCAACAAAAGCTACTGGCTGCGTTTGGGGACAGCCTTTACCAACCGTGACGACTCGCTCACGGTATACCTCAATGCTTTGCCTAGCAACAGCAAACTTCACATTCGTAACGTACCTGAAAGCAACAGCTATTAGTTCACCCAAGAGAACGTCAACTCCACACACAAGAGTTGTGAGAGGAGTTGCCACAACCTCTGAAGTGTAGAGGTTCACAAGCAAGAAGACCTCTATGCACAAGGGACATCGTGTCCCGCCTTCCCCAGCCTGGGGATATTTAACACAGAGAAGCAACATGTGTTGTTTCCAATTCATGAGGAGAAAAATCATGAAACACTTTATCCACAGTTCCCTTCGTTCCCTTCGTGTTCTGACCATCCTGAGTGTACTTTCCATCCCGATGTTGAGTCAGAATGTGGAAGCCAAAAAGCCACAGATCCAGGGAAAGATCAACATCAACACAGCATCAGCGGAGCAACTTCGTCTGTTGCCCCAAGTGGGGCCAAAGATTGCGATGCGCATCATCCGCTTTCGAACCAAGCATAAGTTCCGAACCAATAAGGATCTACGCAAGGTCAAAGGCATTGGAGCAAAGACTTTTGCC
>JALTMC010000716.1 GCA_027005175.1 Myxococcales bacterium | reverse complement strand
TCCATCTGTAGGGGGAGAACGTCAATTTTTGAGTGTGACGTGTTCGTAGAGGTTTCGCTTTCTTATGACCAACCCTCCAACGTTTTGCTTTACTTCCTTGCTCTACCCCACTACAAATCAAGTCTGCAAGAAGGCACTGGACAATTGACGAGTGGGAACATCTTGTGCGAGGATAGACAGCTTCGTCAGACGGATGGACATTGAAACTTTTTATGAGGGTTCGGGATGAAAAAGACGAGCTTGGGTCTCATGCTGCTTGGTGCAGTCTGGGGAAGTACTTCCTTGACGGGTTGTCCCTCTTCCACCAGTCAAGTTCATAAGAGCACAGAGGCCAGCAACACCAACACCACCACCACCAACTCCAGTAACACTGCGGTAGTCACTCCTTCCAAGCGTCACAAATTCGTGCCGCTTCGCAAGCGATTAGAGCCTCTACCGGCTGGAATTCAGACGCTTAAGGTTAAGAAAAAGCAAGACGATGTGTTGTTGTATCTCTATCCCAAAGGGGTATTGAGTTCCAAGCCTTTGACGGGTACTCCTGGAAAGTGGAAGGCCCGTTTTATTCCGATCAAACGTCACCGCTCTTGGTTTATCAGGCTGGAGCCCGAGGAGGGAGCAAGCCTGGGGATCTACACCTCTGTGAGTCTGATCATGGCCGTATTTAATTCAGCAGGTGGATATGCAACGACATCCAGATTTTCGGTTCGCTTTCTTTTGCGCCGTGGTGACAAAGAGACGGAGCTCTTTCGGACGATGTTGCTGGCTCGTGGACAACGGTACAAGTATTACGGTGTAAACAATCGCGAGATCGCCACAAAGACTAGACTTCAAAAAGGTGATATTTTGATCTTTCGTGTGGTTCATCGTACAGGAAGCAGCGGCGCTGTTGGAGTTGGTGGCGTCAAAGTTGGCCTTTTGGGTCCTCGCTTTATGATCTCCAAACGTCAAATCGGTAACTTCTATCAATATACCAAATAGTGGTCCAATAGCGGTCAACAACATCATTTTGTGATGGTTGTTTTATGTGGAGAGTGGGGCCTTGAGCAACGGGCAAAAAGGTAGACCAGCAACGCGGAATTCTAGTCAGTCAAACAGTCACACCATGGATCAGGAGATGCGAGAAGCTTTTCTTGACTTGGGTTTGGAGCAAGGGCTGGGCTCCTTTGATGAACGAAGTTTTATCGAGTATATCGAAGAACTCCCCACTCTCACCCCTCGTGAGATCTGTGAGCAACTCGAAGAGCACGGCTATGTCGGGCAGGATGAACCTCGGCGTTCGATGTCGCTGATGGCCTTTCGACATATCCAACGCTTGCGAAACATCCATCTGCGTCAGGTTCCTGTGGAAGAGCTACCACCCAAAAGCAACCATCTACTGGTTGGACCGACCGGTTGTGGCAAGACTTTTATGATCGAAACCCTCTTTCGACATATTCTCAATATCCCCACGGTTCTTGTCGATATCACCACCTACTCCGAGACCGGCTATGTCGGGCAGGATGTCTCCTCCATTCTCACTCGCTTGCTGTACGCGGCAGATGGTGACGTCTCTCGTGCGGAGATGGGGATCGTGTGTCTTGATGAATTTGATAAGATCGCCAGTGGTCAAAACAACGCGGTCTTTGCAGGTGCAGGCACCACCAAGGATATTAGTGGCCTTGGCGTACAACGTGAACTGCTCAAACTTCTTGAGTCTGCTACGGTTACCGTTCCTACAGAGTTCTCTCACAGCAGCTACCAACAACATCTATTAATGTCGACAGCCAACATCCCTTTTGTTGCTTGTGGTGCTTTCTCTGGCCTCAAACTAGTGACCCATCTCTTCAACAAAGAAGCCAGCATCGGCTTTCATGCACAGAACTCTGCGAAAGCACCCCGAGAGATCGCGGTCTCGTACGACCAGAAAGAAATGGACCAAACCAGGCACTTTCAACAGTATGGTTTCTTGCCTGAGCTGATCGCCCGATTTGACCGGATCGTTCCATTTCAAGCCCTCTCGGAAGAGACCTTGATGATGATTCTTAAACGCAATCTTCTGACCTCTTACAAGAGAGAGTTTGAATTGGCCAATGTGCATCTTGTGGTTGACAAAAGTGTTCTAGACCGTGTGGTAGGACATGCACTTAAACGTGAAACAGGTGCTCGTGGCTTGCGTTCAACGCTGGCTTATCTCCTCGAAGATGCCGCCTATGAGATCTACTCTGAGCCCGACATTGAGCGCGTTGAAGTGGCTTTTTATGACGGTAAACTGCATGTCAATGTGGATGGATAAGTTTGTTGTGTCATGTAGAACTGCTGAAGGAGGCTATTGGATGAAGAGTGATGTTGAAATTGCGAATGCTGTGACACCCCGAGCGATCATTGAAATTGCTGCTACTCTGGGACTTTTACCCGAGGACCTTCACCTGTATGGACGAGACAAAGCCAAGGTAGACCTCTCTGTTTTAGAGGAGCCCCGCACACGCAAGCGTGCCTCCCGGTTGATCCTCGTCTCTGCCGTGACTCCTACCCCTGCAGGTGAAGGAAAAACAACAACCACGATCGGTTTGGGGCAGGCTTTCGGACAACTTGGTGAATCGGTGTGTCTGGCGTTGCGTGAACCCTCGTTGGGGCCTTGTATGGGGGTCAAAGGAGGCGCAACGGGAGGTGGATACAGCCAGGTGATTCCTGCTGACACCATCAACCTACATTTTACCGGCGACTTCCATGCCATCACCACCGCTCACAACCTCCTGGCCGCCGCTCTTGATAACCACATCTATTTTGGCAACAAGCTTCGTCTCGATCCAAGACGCATTGTCTGGCGTCGAGTGATTGATATGAATGATCGCGCCCTGCGTAATCTGATCATCGGTCTCGGTGGTGTCTTACAGGGAATCCCCCGTGAAACAGGGTTTGACATTACCGCAGCATCCGAGATTATGGCGATTCTTTGCCTTTCGAAAGATATCGATGAACTGAGAGAACGTCTCGAACGTTGTCTGGTTGGTTTTGATCTTTATGTGTCGGTTGAATGTAAGCTCGTTCCAGCGTATCCGAACACACGCACACACACACACGTACACACACACACACACACACACACACACACACACACACACACACACACAC
>JALTMC010000715.1 GCA_027005175.1 Myxococcales bacterium | reverse complement strand
GATCATAGTCGCGAGGTTGTGCGACGGAGCCAACGGAGATGATATATTGTTTGCCGGGTTCCAGGTCGAGGTGTCCTGGAACCATTTGAACAACACCACTGTCATCGAAAGCAAACACGCGACACAAGTGTGAGTGCCCGATGAACGTGACTTGAAGTAGTTCATCTCTGTATTTGTAGGCATCCCAGGCTTGTTCCATGTTGAAGATGTAGTTGAACTCTTCGGGTTCAATGGGGGAGCCGTGTGAGTAAATGGTATTAATGTCATCTTGTGGGGACAGATAGGGTAGTTGCTGAAGCCACTTGATATTATCTTCACGTGTTACTTCAGCGGTCCAGTCCAGGGCTTGTTTGGCTTGGTCATAATAGAAAGAGTAGTCCATCTTTCCAGACACTGCAGCGTCATGGTTTCCCATGATGATGATCTTTGCCAAATCTCGGACGATGTCACAACATTCATTGGGAGAGGCGCCATAACCCACAACATCACCCAAACAGATGTATTCATCCACACCTTGTTTCTGGATGGCCTCCACTACTGTCTCGAGAGCTGCCAGGTTGGCGTGCACGTCCGAGAAGATACCGATCCGCATGTGTTAGAACTCCTCCCACAATGAGCTTGTCTACAACACCTTTGAAAATGAAAAAAAATGGGTCATATGACCCAAGAGCGTCTCACACAGATTTGTTCCACTGGAGGGGCGAAATATTTGTGTGAAGTCATTGTCCGTTGGCCGTTGTGTTCTCAATGGCACAACGGCCAACTCGTGTATACCACACTTGGATTAGAAAGAAAAATATCCTCAAGAGTATCTTTCAACCTTGAGAGGTTTTCGGTCAAATCCGCCCTCGCAACAATCTCCTGTGTGGGATTGTATGTTTGTCTTAACGGACCATCATTCATTTGTTTGAATGTGATGGGGTGTATGACGTTGGTTTAAGCTGCTTCTCCATCAGGACTTTGACTCTCACGTTTCTTTTTGGAGAGGGTCTTTCGGATTTTGAAGCTGAGTTCCGCGAGTTGGAACGGTTTATCGATATGGTCGTCTGCACCGTAGAGTGGTGATGTCATATCATTGACAGCTTCTCCGATGGCGGTCACCATGATGATTCCCATGTTGTTGAACTCGGGGCGTTCTCGCACATACTTGGCAACTTCCCATCCATTGAGGCCGGGCATCATCACATCGAGCAGGACGAGATCGGGTGTGTTTGACAGAATCATGGCGAGCCCATCTTCGCCGTTGTTGGCTTCTAGAACGTCGCATTCCATCCCTTCCAGATGTGCGGTAACCATGCCGCGAATTTCATCGTTATCATCCACAACAAGGATCAAAGGCTTTGGACTGTTCTTAGACATGAACTTCTATCCTCTTTCAGATTGAACCAGAGAACTTCATCATAGCGGGGACGGCCCACGTTGACAAGAGAGTTCGACGGTGATTCAGGGCAAGGGCTGTGGGGGGAATCGCAAGGATCTTGCGATATCCAAGAAGACGTCTTTCTTTTGGTCAAAGACATGAGACGCAGAGGTTCCTGTAAAGACTAACATATCGTACCCTACGGGGACAGCGATGCGCAGTTGGCACACGTCAATTCGTTGGCCTCGCAGCGAGAATTGGTAAGCGATAGAGTAACCGGGTTGCTCGGAGATCGAAGCAGGTTCTTCATACAGAAATCGGAAACGTTGCAGTCGTGGTCTGAGTTCTTCGACTTGTTGATCGAGGTAGTCTTCGGCAGTGGTGCCGTAAGCGACGCGTTCTCGGGAGATCGATAGATTCTCTCGAAAACCTGCACGCATACGTAGGTGTGGACTCTGGCGTGGGTCCACAACCCGCGGTGCAACGAAGGTGTGTACGGTGCGGTCGTTCCAGTTGCCGGGTAACTCAATGGCCATCTCACCCATTTGGATGGGCTGGCGGCGTTCCTCCTGGGGGGGAGGTGTGGAGTGTGCAGATGATTTATAAACTCGACTCATGCTTACTCTCTCTCAGTATCAAGTAGAGTCGCCACACCATTCCATGTGGTATCTACACTGGCGGGTAATTCCTCCATTCCAAGCAAAGCGGAGCGTGCGACCTCCTGATACAGGATAGGATCTTCCATGCATGCTTGAAGGACCTCGTCGAGTTCCTCAGGTTCTTCTTCTCGATCGTGATCCTTCTTGGAGTTTCCCACCTCAAAGCGGTCGGTGGGGTCTGCCCCTTCCACAGCTTCCAGTCGATCGTGATTCTCTGTTTTATCGACTTTTGCACTGCTCCCTTTCATGGAAGTTCTTGTGCGTGGCGATGACTTGTTAATTTTCAATGTATCTCTCCTAAACCACCAAACGGAGGAGCCAATTGTCGGTAATTACTGGCCCTGTCACTGTTGGTCACTGTATCATTGACTCACTGTAGATTGCAACCATAAGCTTCTTCGTCGGAGGGACATGGATCATGCGAGTTGTTTTGGGCCGGGATTGGCTTGAGGCATTGTGGAGGCGTTCTCTCTCTTCTGTTCAGGGAGACTCTCTTGTGGAGGAAGTGCTCTCTGAGCACTTGTTGGCTCTTCATTCAGGGCGGTGGAACGTTGTTGCTGTGGGGAAGGCCGCTTCCTCTATGGCTGCTGGGGCTGCTCCTTTTTTCTTGGAGGCAGGGGGCTTTGGGTGTGTGATCACCAAAGATGGACACGGCCCTGCACCCGTGGGTTGGAGTTTGCGAGAGGCCAGCCACCCTATCCCTGACTTGCGTTCTTTGGAGGCAGCGGATTGGTTTCTCAAACAAGTCGATAGAATGCAGACAGACGACCGATTGTTATTCTTAATCTCGGGTGGAGCCTCTTCGTTACTTACGGCTCCGGTAGAGGGTCTTTCTCTTACAGAAAAGGCGAGACTTGGCCAGGCTCTTGTAAACTCTGGCGCAAATATTCACGACATCAACTGTGTGCGAAAGCATCTCTCTCGCATCAAGGGTGGGGGGTTGTTGCGTCGATTGCCTCCTGGCCGGGGGCTTACATTGGCAATGTCTGATGTTGTTGGCGATCGCCCCGAATCCATCGGCTCAGGTCCTTCTGTTACCGATCCAAGTACATTTGAGGAGGCTGTCGAAGTCATGGAGCAGGCGCATCTCTCTGC
>JALTMC010000714.1 GCA_027005175.1 Myxococcales bacterium | reverse complement strand
CGGTGAGGGCGTTCTCATCCCCCATGGAATCTACGATTACAAGAAAAACCTGGGAATCATCAATCTTGGTACGAGCAAGGATACAAGTGAGTTTGTGACAGATTGCCTGGAACTTTGGTGGCTTGAGCATGGAGAGTACGATTACCCTGATGCTACAGAGATTTTGGTGTTATGCGATGGAGGAGGAAGTAACAGCAGTCGCAATTATAGGATCGACAACTCAACAAGATTTACATACCGCGAATCCAAGAAACGGTAGACCTGGCAGGCCAATTAACAACATGTAAAGATTGTTGGATCAACGATCCTATCTTCAAGGCAGATCTACAAAACCTTGCAAACCGGCTGGGAATTAGGATTCGAATCGCTCACTACCCTCCTTACTGTTCGAAATACAATCTCATTGAACATCGGCTTTTTCCGCATATGACAAGAGCAGCTCAGGGAGTTATTTTCACGTCGCTAGAAGTTGCACAAGAAGTCTATAACCAAACTCAAACCAAAACAGGGTTACAAGTGATCGTTGATACTCTTGAGAAAGTGTATGAAACTGGGCGTAAAGCGATTGAGTCTTTTAAAGAAGATATGCAGATCGTTTTTGATAACCTACTGCCTCAATGGAATTACACTGTAGTACCAAAAATGCAAAATGTCAGTATTATTTAATTGGCGATCCTATGGTGTAAATGGGCACACCTGTTTGGGCTGCATATCGGAGCATATGATAGGTGCTTATTCCTCTGTCTGCGTCGGTTTTTTTGGGATTTGTTGACAAACTCCAAATCGTTGCCTCCCAGGCTGAACCGCTCATTCCGCTGGCCAGGAGCAAGGCCTTTTCGGCCTTCTTGTCGTTGGACAGGGATATGCTGGCATGTACTTTCTATGACGACGCACTGTTAGGATTGGCTTCCAGGTATGCTTGCAATGCTTGCTCTCTTTGAAGCATGAGAGATTGCACACGTTCTAAAGCCAGCTCCTTTAACTCGGTAGGACAGGCAGGATAAAGTGTCTTAGATTTACGCAGCCATCTTTCTGGAGCGAACATAATTCGCTCGTACCAACGTAATATATCCTTATCGATCTGTACATCAAAGAGTTCACAGAGCAAGACTTCTTCCCAAACGGTGGGTTCAATGTTACGACCCAGTACAACATCATCGTGTTCCGTTAGTGCTGTTTGCCATTGCTCATCTGCTCGAATACGCTTCAACAACTCTACAACTTTTTCAGGAGACTCTCTCCAAAGAAGTATTAATGCTTTACGAACAGCCCACCGCTGTGTTGGAAACTGCAGAATCCATAGCATCCTTTCAAGTTCGTGATCTCTCAGGATGATCGATTGATGAAGTCGAGTTCCAAGGTAGGATTCGGGTAGCCAGCATGATTCAAAATAGAGTGATGGAGCATTGGGAAAAACATGCTCTTTTTGCTTGAGTAGCCAAAGTTGAAGTATACCCCACGACGGCACCTGTAAATATAAAAGACAAGCAGTTACCGAGATCATGCAAAGTATCAAGGAGTGGGTAGTTGTTCCAGAAAAAGAGTTCGAACGAAAGCCATATAGCAAGCAAAATGCTAAGGAAAGTAAACCAACCACCAGCATTCCTTGCGGAACATAGCGCAAAGATCCTTTTCCTTTTTTCAGTAAAAGAAGGTACGATACAAGCAAGGCAAACAAGGTATATATAACAAGATATCCAACAAGAATAGTGAACAGAAAGAAACTTCGCACATATTCAGGATATATCACAATGAGACGAAGCGAGAGGACAAATATTAAGCTGGCAATCGTAGAGAGGGAACTTGTCATGAGGAAAGGTATTATGTGCTTTTTATGTTTTTGGAGCCCTTCCACCGTAACGGCGAGCATCATGCTCAAGAGCAGGAACCAATGTGTTAGCGAAAAGACAAAAAAATCATTTAAGCTGAAAGTATTAATAACGAAACATGCTAGGGTAGAAAGAAGAATGAATAGGAATGCGTGACTTGCTAGGATATTGCGGAATAGGGAGTTGCGAAGGAGACTTTTGAAAAGCCCAAGAGCAGATAAAGCTCTTTCAATTTGTAATCTGCAAGCCAATTGATACTGCATAGAAAACGGTCGGAAGATGAGAAGAAACAGGAATGTTCCTACAAACTTCAAGCGATACCATCGATAGTGAAGGAGAACTTCCTGACAGGGGGAAGAAACAATATCTGCAACGACTTTCTTCTGAAACATCGTACCTCCTACGAGCACTTTGTGCCTTGCTACCTAACATTCTTGCAGTAAAGACTATCGGATATTGAGCCACTTTTCACGTTCTTTTGATAGCTTTTTGCCACTGGATATAATAGAAAACATCTGGGAAGAAGCCCATCTGATACCAATTGATAGAGCAAGAAAGAAGAGTGCCCCCAAAGCAATGCCGAAGAACTTCACTACGAGTAGCGTGAAAAAAACACTGCCAGCAAAAACCAGTAAAAAAGCAGTTTTCGGAAGAGTTTTTTCTTTCAGATTACTATTATTTATCATTTGCCAGGTTGCGAAAAACTGATAAGCACCGAGGGAGAACAGCAAGATAGAAATTAAAATTGTGACAAGACCCGGTCCGCTTCCCCTTGGCTTGAAAATATCAGGGGAAGGTGGTTTGGTGGGTTTGTGTCTTCCACCACGATAACTGGCAATTCCTCCGGCAGCGAACATCAGTCCACCAGACTTACCTCCACTGATCCGGTACGCAGCGGCTCCTGTAACTTCATCGTGAACAATGTAGCCCACTCCCTTCCAGCCATCTTTCGTCATCTGCCGGGCGGGTGTGACGACAACCTTGCTCGCATGGACTGCATTCTTGATAGACTCCAAGGTCGATGCTGGCAATACCAGCTTCGGCAACACGGATTGTAAGTTACTTCGACGTATGGTGTAAATAGGCACACCTGTTTGGGCTGCATATCGGAGCATATGATAGGTGCTTATTCCTCTGTCTGCATCGGGCTTTTTGGGATTTGTTGACAAACTCCAAATCGCTGCCTCCCAGGCTGAACCGCTCATTCCGCTGGCCAGGAGCAAGGCCTTTTCGGCCTTCTTGTCGTTGGACAGGGATATGCTGGCATGAACGTCCAAGTCGATGTCG
>JALTMC010000713.1 GCA_027005175.1 Myxococcales bacterium | reverse complement strand
CTTCCCCTCCTTTCTTCCCCCAAGAGACCCAGGAAAACCAAGTGGACTTTGAGGTTGACAGGATAGGCATTCCTAAGTAACATGCTTCGCGGTACAAGGACCCTTAACCCCCTAGCCAAAGTAGTGATACGATGTCATTTCAAGTGCATTTAGCGCGAGTGGTGGATGGTGCAGAAGGCAGTTTATCTTGTCTATTGATGGGCCAGGACGGAATACCTGTAGACTCCTTCGATAATCCTGCACCTCCCTTTGCATTCGATAGTACAACCCTCGGAATTGAATACACTGCGATCTTTTTGCAGCTCAATCAAATCCATGAAAATACAGAGACAGGAACAGTCCATGAACTGATGGTCAACTCTGATCAGGTGGTAGCTCTCTTCCACTTTTTATCTCCCGAGTACTTTTTGTTACTCACACTCGCCCCCGAAGGTAATGTCGGTAAAGGTCGCTACCTCCTCCGTGTCGCGGCCTCTGCATTGCAGCAAGAACTTCTATAATCTGCTATAACCACATCCCCAACTCAGAGACCAAAGAAGGAGCCTCCTCATGATAGCAACCAGCCAGTTTCGCAAAGGCTTGAAAATAGAAATTAATGGCGAACCCTACAACATCGTGGACTTCCAACATGTCAAGCCCGGAAAAGGCAACGCTTTTGTTCGCACTCGTATGAAAAGTATGATCACAGGCAACATCTTGGAGAGAACCTTCAAGAGTGGTGAGAAAGTCGAACGACCCGATCTCGAAAACAAACAGGTCCAATACCTCTATCGCGACGGCGATGACTTCAACTTCATGGATCTGGAGACCTACGATCAGTTTGCTGTCCCCACAGAGCAACTCGGTGATGCCATCAACTACATGACCGAAAATATGGAGACAGAGATGCTCTTCTACAAAGGCAATGCCATTGATATAGAGCTGCCTACCTTCGTAGAGTTTGAAGTGATCAAAGCAGACCCAGGAGTGCGTGGAGATACGGTCAGCGGTGCCACTAAACCCGCAACCATCGAAACAGGTGCAACCATCCAGGTTCCACTCTTCCTCAACGAAGGGGACCACATCCGTATTGACACCCGAACAGGTACCTACGTAGAGAGAGTAAAAGGGTAAATACACTTGGCTCACACTCCGCTTCTTTCTTCCTGAAAGAATCATGAGTATAGTGTGGTAGTAACATTATTGTTGTGTACTTCTCAGAAGATGTACTTCTCAGAAGATGTACACCTCTCAGGAGATGTACTTCTCGGAAGATGCACTTCTCATCGTTCACAACAGAACAAGAGGTTTGACGGTGGCGAAGTCGACAAAAGGTAAATCGCTGTTTGGCATTATTGGTGGTGTCTTCGGAGGCGGAAAGAATGTCAGTGCAGAAGAGATCAAAGAAGCACAGGCTGCTGTACGACGTGACCCCAACAGCTTGCGAAAACAACACAAACTCGCAGATCTCTATGCCAAGGCTGACCAAATCGGTAAAGCGGTTGAAACGTATGTAAAGCTTGCAGACGAATACATCGTTCGCGAGTTTTTTCCCCAAGCCATTGCGGTATTTAAACAAGTCCTCAAGCTCAACCCAAACCTATACGATGTGCGCCTCAAATTGTCCGATGTCTATAACGACACCGGTCGTCGCAGCGATGCCTTATCCACACTACAAGAACTCGCGATGCGCTATGAAGCCACAGGAGCGGTCCGTATTGCAGGTGAAGTCTTCGCCAAGATGATCGAGATAGACCCTGACAACATTCCGCTTCGAATCAAGCTCGCTGAACTGTACCTGCGCGTCTCAGAGCGTCAATCCGCCATCTACGAATTCGAGAAAGCCCTGCGAAAGATTGGGGAGAAAGAACACTGGAGCGACTACATCAAAGTCGGTGAACGACTCCTATTTGTCGAGCCTGAACATCTTCACACCTTGAAAATGGTCTCTCGCTTGTACCTTGATGCCAATGACCCAATGAAGGCGATTGTCAAACTGCAGCAAGCCTTCAAAATCAACAGACGCGATCCCGACACACTGGAGCTGCTGGCTATTGCTTTCGAAAAGCTTGAACAACCCGCAAAAACAATCTCCGTTCTTGAAGAACTCGGTGATGTTTATGTTGAAATGGACAACCTCGAACATGCCCGAGAGGTATACCAGCAGCTCTTAGAGCATGACCCCAACAACGAACACTACCGCTCTGTGTTGCAACGTGTGGTTGCCGGACTTCCCGATGTCGAAGCGAACCCCGATGCCCCAACCCAAGCCCCCAGCATTAGCAACGCTCCAAGTGTTCAGGCAAACACAGACTCACCGGAACTGTCTGACGCTGATGTACGCAAAATGCTGTCGGATGCTGAAGTCTATCTCAAATATGGTATGCAAGATCGTGTTCTGGAAGTCATCGAGCAAGTGGTGGGAATCTATCCCGATCATGAAAAAGCACTAGAGCTGCGCGTCGATGTGCTCCTCTCTTTGGCCCAAGCCGATGAAGCCGCCAGAAACTTAATGACTCTAGCACGCAAAACAGAAGACTCTTACGATGCACAAAAGTACATCGATCGCATCTTCGAAATAGAGAATGTCTCCTCTGATGTGGAGGAAGAGGCCTATCAACTTTCCATTCAACTCAAACAAGCGGGCTCTTTGGACGCAGCCCCCCAAGGCTCCATTCCAATCATTGCAGTCCCAGGACAGCTAGAACCTGGACAGGCTGCTGCGATGGAGATCGCAACCAGCAACCCGAGTATTGAGCTTGAATTTGGAGATCCCAGCCAAATCGAACTGAACCCACCAAGCATTGAACTCGATATAGAAGCACCTTCCGTTCTCACCATGGGGGCTCCAACCACAGAACCCATCACACCGGGAGCACCACCTGCGGTGGCCGAAGGTCCAGCGATCGCAACCATCCCAAACGTCGCCACCACACCCAAACTCGCAGACTCTGTTGACGACATCGAGATTCTCGATGTCGATGCCGATGACATCATCATCCTAGACGACGATGTCATCGGTGATGCCGATGACATCATCATCCTAGACGACGATGAAGACATCGAGGTGGTGGAAGACTCGGTACCCGTTCTTCCACCACCACCAAGCATCTCCTCCTCTTCCATACAAAACCCACAGAT
>JALTMC010000712.1 GCA_027005175.1 Myxococcales bacterium | reverse complement strand
ACGAACCCAACAACCAACGAAAAACACTCACCCAAACGTCGAAGGCGCTCACGCCGTCGAGGTCGCCGACAAAACAACAACTCACAAAGCGACGGCTCACCAAAGAGTCCCCCACAAAACAACAACCCACAAAGCGGCGGCTCACAGAGTGAGACACAGGCGACGTCAAAGCGGCAGACCGCCCCGAACTCCTCCAGCAAAGAAGCGGCTTCCAAGCAGCCTCCCCAACAAGCCTCCCCTCAGGGCAACGAGCAAGGTGGTGAGAGCAACAACGCACCACAAAAGCGAAAACGTCGGCGACGTCGTCGCAAACGCAAGAAGAAACCACAAGAAGGAACAGATTGACATGCTCCCACCGGCCTATATGCTAGGCCGGTTTCTTTTTGAACTGGGTTAATCGTCTTTGGGAGTGATTTCGTTGACATGCTGTTCAAGGGCTGCAAGTTGGTCATCGGTGCTGGTCATACGACGAGCCAGGGACAAAAGATAAAGAAACAAGATTAACCAAACAGCACCGTAGGCAGCCAGAAGGTAGGGCTGGTCCCAGCCTGGCTTCAAAGGGCGTTTTTTCAGATCAACCAGGGTATATTGTTTGTCTGTTCCGGTTTTTTTTACGGTGGCTCGAACAGTAGGTCTTGACGTTGTTTTGGCACGAACTTCCATCTTTGTACGCGGCGCTGCCTTGGCTCGCACCGAGGACTTTGCTTTCACTCCAGTATCCGCCATCACAGGCAGGATAGCCCAACAAGATATCGTAAAAAAGACACTGATACCCAGGGCAAATGTCTCACTGTATTTAAACATCGATTGATACTCCATTCTAGCCTGCAAGATTAGGGTGCAAACGGTGGAGCACAGTAGCATAAGAAGCCTCAATCAACAACCCAATTGCCACAACCTCTCACACACAGTATGTTGGGGGGAGCTTGTCGAGTCTAGCCGAGACATCAGTCAACGCCCCCCACCCCATCCGGGATCCGTCCTGGCGACTCTGCCGGGACCGCGTTCGGGAGGGGTTTCCACGCCCACAACACAAGAGGTTTTTTTCTGATGAAAGTATTTTTTATTTTTGTTGGATCTATTGTCTTCGGGACAATGGCAGTCACAGGCTCTTGTTGGGGTGCAGCTTCAAGACCATTGTCAAGAGCTTCAACCCTGAAGAAGCAAAAGGTTCGCATTCCACCGTTGAAGAGATCGGCACCAGAGCCTGAACAACCCTGGACGTTGCAGACCTCTATACCTTTGTATATTGTCGGTGGTGGCGGTCTCATCGTAACCTCCATAGGTGTGATTGGAAGCTTATCACAACCAGACATCCCTACCACAGGAAACAACTCCCAAGTCCCTGCGATAGCTCCGACGCCATGGGGTATTTTGTTCTTTGGTGGGTTATCCATGATGGCATCCTCAGTGTCTGCTTCACTCTGGCAAGCCTACCCCAAGCAATGGAAAGCCATTCTGGGTACAGTGATCACCGGAGGTATCGCTCTCACAGGGAGTCTCCTGGCTGGCCTAGGACAGGATACATTAACACTGTCGATGGGTTGGGGCTTTCTGGCAAGTCTTCCCATTCATATCATCTTGAATGTTGTAGGTTGGTTTAATGTAAGACACCATCAGATCATCCGAAAACAAAAAGACAAAGCGAACGATACCACAGCCAATCTCACACCTCCTCGGCACTTTCGTGTCCAACTCAGCCCCAGTTTGATTCCCAATGGAGCAGGAATTCAACTTGTAGGGCAATTTTAGGATCGAGTTGCAATGCTTGAGAGTGTGTGATGTTGACAGGGTCCGATACCCCTGCTATCCTTTTGAAGTCAAGCAGAAGGAACTCTTTTCCGTTCCACAAGGCCTGTAGGAGTGACCATGCCTTCCCCTTCTCGAAGCAAAAGCATACGAGAACAAGGACTTCGCAGAAAACGCCGGGAACAAGCGTATGAAGATTTAGAACTGACGAGTTCACAGCGAATTGAAGCAGCAGGTCAGCTTTATCTGGAACTGGCTGCGCTTCTCTCCCCAGAGGCATTGATGCGTGACACCGAAAGAAGGCTTCAAGCCAAGCGAGCATTGCTTCGTACGCTAAAAAGGCTTCGCTCTTGACTCAAACTTCCCTACCAACACTTGCTGCCCAAATGGCCCAGTTACTCACAGATTGTGGAGTAGATTACTGCCTCATTGGTGGTCTGGCTGTAGTGGTTCATGGCTATGTTCGAGCCACCAAAGATATCGACTTTTTTATCGACGGTTTGTACGACAGAGAGCGATTGCTCGAAAAAAGTGCAACGTTGGGCTTAAAGCTCCATGAAAAGGACCGCGAACTTGCAGAAGAAGGGCTGCTCTTTCTACGCCCTCAGACCAAGCTAGGCTTTCAAGTCGATCTTCTCAGTATCGAATCTTCATTCGAACAAAAACTGGTCTCGCGAGCAGAAACTCATGTCATGGAACAAGGCTCTATTAAAGTTATCACACTCGAAGATTTAATCGCACTCAAGCTGAGCGTTGGACGACCGCAAGACGATGCCGACGCTGAAGCACTTATCGATCTGCGCAAAGAAGAGTTGGATATGCATAAGCTTCAAGCAGCAGCAAGCGCACTTAATGCCGACTCAAAACTTGCAATCTTTCTTGACGAAATAGACTCCTAGAACACTGATCGGTTGGAAAGACCGAGTAAACAAAGTAGATGACCCGAACGATCCCCCCCCCACATTGAGCCCCCATCATAGACGTGTCAGATCTCATCTAGGGCCTCGCTAGCCGGAAACCCCTGACTTCAGTCGGGGGTCGTATGACACTTTTTGTAACCTTTTGTGATATAGTTCCGTCTTTCTGCATTTCTGATAACATTCCTAAGACGATTGCAAAAGAAAGACAAAGAGATGACAGCACCCTCCCTACGTTGGTACAGCACGATTGCGATATTCGGCGGACTGCTTCTTTGTAAACCATGGGCATCAGTTCATCCAGCCGAAGCCCAGATCCCCCGTCCTTCCCCAGCTTCACGCCCTGCAAGACATCCAGCATCGCGTCCAGCACAACAACCCGCAGGGAAGTCAGAGCATCCAGAGAAAATAGAAAAAGTACAACCTTCTTCAAGACCCGTGGCTCGACCAAAGCCCGTCAAGCCAAAAACGACCACGAGACTCAAACCTGCCAAACCCAAGGCGACTGCCAAACCCAAGGCGACTGCCAAACCCAAGGCGACTGCCAAACCCAAGGCGACTGCTAAACCCAAGCGTAAAGGACCCAAGTGTCCGGTGAGTCAGTTTTGGCTTTGTGTTCAATGGGATCTTTGTTTTATGGGCAAAGCACCGCAGTGTATTGTTGTGGGTGACAAGTTCTATCGGGGCAAAGGGGTGACAAGGGATGTCAAGCAAGCGAGTAGGCTCTATCGTCAAGCTTGCTCTCTCCAGAGTGGTCAAGGGTGTGCGAAGTTGGGTGTGTTGTATCACATCACAAAAGGCCACAAAAAAGACACAGGCAAAGCAGCCGATCTATATCGAGAGGCTTGTGAGTTAAACAACCGCGTTGGGTGCAACAACTTGGGCGTTCTGTATCAAAAGGGTGATGGAGTTCCTCAAGATTTTGAGTTGGCTCGTTATTACTATGACAAAGCCTGCAAACAAGGACACGGTCGAGGCTGCAACAACTTGGGTATTCTTCTGCAACAAGGCAAGGGAGGAGAGAAAGACATCTCCTTGGCACGCAAGCGATACCGACGTTCTTGCACCCTGAAACTGGGTGATGGTTGCAGCAGGCTAGGACAAATGTATCAAGCGGGAAGCGGTGTAAAAAAGAGCATTAAAATAGCGTTTCGTTGGTACCGAAAAGCTTGCAAACTATACTCCAAACCGGGCTGCTTTAAGTTGGCCAACGTCTACGAAAGAGGTGCCCCCGGCTGGCCCAAAAACTTACGAAAAGCATTGGCCTACCACAACCGCTCATGCTTGTTGGGATATGGGTCTAGCTGTAACAGCATCGGTAGACTCTATAGCAAGGGAGTGAAGGGAAAATCCCAGAGGTCCAAGGCCGTTTTTTGGTATCGCAAAGCATGCCGAATGCACAACGGGCTGGGCTGTTTCAACCTGGGTGACTTCTACCGCTTTGGGCGCTGGGTCAAGCGCGACAAAAAGAGAGCACTGCAACTTTATATGCGTTCGTGCAAGTTGCGCTCTGGCAAAGGGTGTACTATCCTCGAAGTCATGTATCGCACAGGTTACCATGTGAAAAAGAACTACAAACGCGCAGCCTTCTTTGCCCGGCTGGGCTGTAAGTACAAAGATGCCCAAAGTTGCAGTGATCTGGGCTATATGTATCGTCACGGGAAAGGGGTGAGATACAACGTAAAGATAGCCTATTTCCTCTATGCCAGAGCGTGTAAGCTCGGGTATGGTTTGGGTTGTCACAACATCGGATACGCCTATACACGAAGCAGGAAAACAACCAAAGCCCAACATCGACTTGGATTAAAGTATGTTCAAAAAGGTTGTCGTTTAAAGGTGGGGCGAAGTTGTTATTTGCTTGGATATTTCCGTGAGCATGGCAAGTTTCTTGCAAAAAGCCTCAAGAGAGCACTGAGACACTATCGAAAAGCCTGCCAGTTCCGCATGGGTTGGGGATGTTACCAGGTTGCGACATTCCTTTTTCATGGAAAAGGCCTCAAAGCAAGTCGCAAAAAAGCCAAGAAGTTCTTTCAACTCTCTTGCCGAAGGAAGGTCGGAGCGGGCTGTCATGATCTCGGTCTTTACTATGCCTATGGTTGGGGTGTACAAAAATCCTGTAAGAAAGCAAAAGCCTTGTTCCGCATCGCTTGCAAGCGAAGGTATCGAAAGGCTTGCAAGCGCACCTGTAAGTAGCAAGTATCATCCTTAAACAAGTTTCTGCCAAGGTTCGAACTGATGTTGTGTGAAACGAAACAAACTTCAGTTCGACCGGTCCTTGACACTAAAAAAACATCACTATCGCATGAAGCGCATCATCATCTCCGTCCAAAGCACACTTGATAAGCGACTCATCCATCTGCTCAAAATATCGCATCACATCTCTTCTTCCATACAAGGTAAGAAATAGTCGAGAACAAACAGCCTGCTTGAAAGCAGGCCGTTCGTTCCAGTTGCTACAAACTACTGTTGTTCAAGTATGGACTTCAGGACTTGAAGTTCATGATCCAGTTCCTTAAGTTGTCCTTTAAACACCTCGGTAGGAACTTGTGGCTGACGGTGGAATGTAAAGAGAAAGTCTACACCATCCTGGTTCCGAAGCAACCGGGTGGGAATCGACTCTTCGCCCCCAAGAAGAATGTCCAAAAGACCCGTTCTCTTATCCCCTTTCACATCATAGGATATCTCACCCATCGGGGTTGTCACCATAAAAGTGTCTCCATCCATCCGACTGCCCTTAATAAAACCCACAGCCCACTTTGCATGATTACTGGGGTCTACCAAAAAAGCAAAAGCTTTGTCATAACTGGCTTGAATGGTAACGGTACGTGTTGAGCTATCGAGTGTCATTATCTTCTCCTGTATGTTCCAAAAAAAGGTCTGGGACATCTCTCCCAGGTTCATACAATAAGACCAAACTCGATAAACAAGTGTGACCAGAAAAATCACCTTTTTTTAAAGGTGCTGATTCAGAAAGGCTACAACCCACGAATTTCTAAAGTAATTTGTTCGTGATAATTCGTGACATTCGTGGATCTCAAGGGATGGTGTGGGAACAACGTAGGAAGAACTCTACTCCTCTGATAGCTTGAGTAACAATTGGTAAGCTTGTCTGCGTGATAGAGAAGGATACTGACGAGCCAGGACTTGGGCTAACTTTGTCGTACGTCCACCTTCTGCGAGTAAAGTGCGAGCGTGTTGTTCAATGGTTTCTTTGACAGTGAGTGCTGGTACAGAAGCTCCCTTTCCAGAGGCCGAAACACCGATACGCCCTGGAGAGTCAGACTCCCCTCCCCCCCCAGCGAGACCATTCACAGCGTCCAGAGAGTCTCCCTCTACAAGAACCACAAACTCACCTCTTGGGCGCACTTGTTGACCGAGATGTTGCTGTAAGGAAGAGATGGGTCCACGAACAAACTCTTCAAACTTCTTGGTAATTTCTCGCCCAATACAAGCTTGTCGATTGCCCAAAACATCTCGTAGCTCTATCAACAGTTCTTCCACACCATGGGGTGATGCATACAGAACGAGTGTGGCAGGTAGGTGCTTGTAGGTTTGCAAGACCTTGCGTCGTTTGCCTCGACGCTGTGGTAAAAAACCCAGAAAGATGAAATGATGGGTAGGTAGGCCCGCAGCACTTAAAGCTGCAACCACAGCTGAGGCACCGGGGATGGCAAAGACAGTAAAGCCTGCTTCCACCACAGCCTTAACTGTAAGATAGCCAGGATCAGAGATACAAGGAGTTCCAGCTTCACTGATCAGAGCAATTCGTTTGCCCCCACCCAGTGCCTGTAAGACTTGCGGGATTCGGTGTTCCTCATTATCACGGTACAAGCTGATGGTGGGTTGATGCAAGCCATACGTGCGCAGCAGGTTTTGCGCAGACCTTGTATCTTCTGCTGCCACCAGGTCCGCCTGCTGCAAGACTCGCAACGCTCGCAAGGTAATGTCTTCTAAGTTACCAATAGGCGTAGCTACCACATACAATCCAGGCTCCAACGTATTATCGTCAGCTTCCAAATGTTCCAACCATTGTTTGATCCAACTCATCTCTCTATCTCATTCATGACTCACTCTCTTATGGCTCATTAACGCCCATAGGCTCGACAACACAACAAGATTGACATATCGAGAACCCAAGATTCAGCAAACTTGGCGGACCAAGAAACAACATGTAAAAATGGTTGGAGCAACGATCCTAAGATGAAGCTTGCTCTTGTTCATATTGTTCGCGAAAGGCGCGACGAAGCTTTCGGACATCCCCTGTTCGGACAGTGACTTTTTCACGATCAAAGTATTCGGCAAGCGGGATCGTGAATTTTCGAGAAGCACCTGTCAGTTGTTTGAATTGTTGTGCATCGATGGTTTCATGTTCCAAAAGAAACTGAATCACATTTTGTTTAAGATTCTCGAAGGTATCCAGGTCAAAGAACAGGTCTTCATGAACACGAAGTAGCTTGCGTCGGCGAGTCAGTAGATCAAGAATGGGCTGGATCTCCTCTTCCTCGGCCTGGAGAAGCTCGGGTAAGTCACGAGCACGAGGAGGTGTTAGACCACCGTCGAGATAGATCTTCTGAAGAGCCTCTTGGAGTGCTGCTTCTTGTTCGGCGAAACGAACCTTATGACTAGCCTGTCGCAAGCGGTCACCTTCTTGAGCGATCTGATTTCCTTTGAGTAATCGCTGCAGGAGCATATTGAATAACTTGAGAGAGTCCACCTGTAGCTGTTCACGCAACGCTTCACGAGGCATCCCCTCTTCCATCGGAAACTCCTCGTGGTATTGCTTCAATCGAGCCTCCAGCGCGGTAGCCAACTGGGACACAGACTCCTTGTGAATATAACGAGGAGGCTCCCGTTCAAACATCACCATGCTCCCTTTACTCAACAACCTACCCACACTCTTTTCGAGGCGTTTTTGAGTGCGTCCAGTCCGTTGACTGAGTTGTGCCAGGCTGATTCCTGCCAATCCAGCATCTTCAGAGAGCAACGACAGATTGTCTTCGAGTTCGCCTTCTTCCAGTCGTTCGAGTCGGGAGGCAAGACCTGGATCGCGACGACGCCAGACCGGAAAAGGATCGATGACAACTCCACCCCCCACCGTGGTTCCATGACCCTCTAGTCGTTGAAACCCTCGGAGGATCAAGCGATCTCCTGGTAACAAGACAGTGGGATCTTGCAACTTGATTCGCACCCACGTTGATTCTCCAGGCTGCAAAGGCTCACGGTTGTGAATCAAGATACGACAGGGAACTTGCACAGTTCCTGTGTGCAACAACAGAGGCGCGTGATGCTTCAGCGGCTTGTGTAGATGGGACAACCATTGGATCTTCGCATCAAACATCGAAGTGGCATCGAGAGTATTCGCATGGACAAGGACTTGCCCTCGATGGATGTCCTCCAGTTCGATCCCCTGAAGATTCACGGCAGTACGCTGTCCTGCCAGAACCTTCTGTGCAGATTGGCCATGAACTTGAAGACCTCGGACACGACCGATGTGATCACCAGGCAGTAGTTTGATTTGGTCTCCTTCTTCGAGAGTTCCAGACACCAAAGTCCCTGTGATCACAGGCCCGAAGCCGCGCATCTCAAAAACACGATCAGCTGGCAGGCGCATTAATCCATCAGCCGCTTTGCTTTCAACCTGATTGCCTAGTTTTATCAGTTCTTTCTTTAATAATTCAATGCCTTGCCCAGTGATAGAAGAGACAGGAAGAATGGGGGCTCCTTCGAGAAATGTTCCCTCCAACACACCAGCGATATCATCTTGAACAAGCTCTAGCCACTCTTCATCAACAGTATCGACCTTGCTGACCACAACCAGACCTTGCTTCACGCCGAGCAGCGAGCAGATATCCAGATGCTCTCGGGTTTGTGGCATCACACCTTCGTCTGCCGCAATCACAAGAGCCACGATATCAATGCCTGTGGCTCCTGCAACCATGGCTCGAACAAAGCGCTCATGGCCAGGCACGTCAACAATTCCAACCTGGAGATCACCCAAACTGAGTTCCGCAAATCCTAGCTCAATGGTAATCCCCCGAACCTTCTCTTCTTTGAGCCGATCCGTATGGACTCCCGTGAGTGCCAGCACCAAGGAACTCTTGCCATGATCAATGTGACCTGCCGTTCCCAAGATCAGACGTTTTGTCAACACTACCTCCTTATTTTTTTCCTGGACATTTCACCCTTTCCACAGTACCGTTCCCAACAATCCTGTAGGGGAACAATGGTCACACAAGAACTTTGTTAGAACCAGAGAAAGTGGTGGACGTTCAAGAAAGACAGCAATCAGATTTTTAATAAAAACACAACTGACAGAACAACAAAAGAGAATCTTGATTGTTTAACCTCACTCGGACGTTTGAAGAAATAAAGGGATGCCATATGGATGCGATCTGTCTAGTTTGTGAAAGTGCGTTTGGGGTAGAAGGTTTTACCACCACTGCACAACAATTGGAATGTCCCAATTGCCAAATGGGGATTTTACTGTTTGATGAGGACGAATCATCAAGTTCATCAGACCAGTTGTTTACTTCAACCCTGGTGGAACTCGACAGTGAGGGAGCCGCGATACTTTCGATACCGACTCCCACTCCAGCCCCACAAGACGAACCTCCAAGCTCTAGCTCAATCGAAACGAGACCTCCTCGCTCCCATCCCCAAACCATCAAAGTGGTGGACGCTTTCTCCAGTGCACACCCTGCCGAGGCCGATCCTCTGTCTCCTATCTCAGAGACTCTTCACGCTCCCGAAGATCTCACCCGAACATTACCCAATATGTGGGCAATCAAGGGAGCACCCCCCACAGAACAGCCACTAGACTCTCCCACCTCAACCAAGGAACAACCCACAGACACCCAGGAGACGACCCCGGTTCCCGATACCAAGCAACATGAACAAGGGCTCGCATCCGACCTGCTTTCGAATGAACAAGATACGATCGACAACGAAGCCTTCAACACAGCAAAACACAATTCGACGGATCTTGATCTGGCTTTAAGCCTCAGTACTCAAATCGACGATATCCTCCTCACAACCCTTCCTCTCTCAACAACGGAACCCGAAACCCTAGAGACAGAAGAAGAAGCAGAAGTTGTCCTCGCAACAATACCCAACCTGCTCAGTGAATCCGAGCTTGAATTAGATCCAGAACCTGAACCGGAGCCTGCTCAAGCCAAAGAACCTGAACCGGAACCTGCTCAAGCCAAAGAACCTGAACCGGAACCTGCTCAAGCCAAAGAACCTGAACCGGAACCTGTCGTTGAAGAAGTTGTGTCCAAGGGTAAACCGACAGATCCAACCTTGGATTTGCTTGCCACCCAACTTGACTCAGCACTCACATCATCATTGTTATCTGATCCTTTGTTTACCAGTACAGAGCAGCAAGAGCCGAAAGCGTCTCAGGAAGAAAAGCAATCGACCCAGGCAGAGTCTGAAGAAACGCAGAAGAAGCCCGTTCCGACAGAGGTAGCGACTATCCCGATCGAAGCTCTCCCTGAAATAGAGTCTGACCCTGGTGAGATCTCTATCGTAGAGGCACTCACCCAAGTTGATCTGCTACCAGAGGAAGAGGATTCAGCATCCGCAGCATCCACGGAAGCATTGAGTGCTTCTGACATCCTTCTATCACAAGAAGGAACGAACACTGCTTCCACAGAAACATTGAGTGCTTCTGACATCCTTCTATCACAAGAAGCGATCCCCGAAGCGAAACCAGAAACGGAAGTTCCTCCCACAACAAAGGAAGCAGCCAAACCACCTCCTATACCAACTTCGGACTCCGATGACGCCCTGGATGAGATGGAGTTGGAGCTTGCGATTCCAGAGATGGCTTCCAAAGAGATCCTGGCAGCTGCCTCAGGAGAGTTTGAGGCCCAGGCAAATATCTCTCTCAAGCCAGAAACAGACCCCAACAAACAAACATTGCCGTTTGTATCCAAAGAAACAATAAGAAAGTTTGTAGAACAGAATGAGGTAGAGGCAACTGAAGAGGAGACGGCTGAGCCACCAAAGAAAAAGGTTGGACCTCCCCCACCACCCAAAAAACAGGCAGAGCCACCAACACAAGAAGCAACTGTTGAGCCTCCCACAAAAGACCCCACAGAGGTCCTCTCTGAACCACCGATGGTAGACTTTGACGCCTTCAGTCAGGAATTCTTTGAGGCTGATGTCAAAGAACCGGGAACAGAGCATGAAGCAGAACTCATCGCTTTGTTGCAACAGCAACGTGAAGAGAATCGCCGAATCATCCAACGAATCGCTATATTTGTCCCACTCCTCTTGCTCGTTACTGTAGGCATGTTTTGGAGTATCAACCACTGGATGGGGCGAAAAAAACAAACAGATGACAATACAAACAAAGCATGGGCCACCAAGCAAGCTCCCGCACAACGAAGAGAAGCTCTAGCTCTTCGACGCCTGCCCCCAACTCCCCCGCTAGCCAAAGCTCCCAAGAAACGTGGGTCCACCACCCTCACAGATGGCGGAGCCACTACACTCACCAAGAGACCTATCCCTACAGCAGACAGGCACCCTGCTCCCCGAGTCGTCACACGACAACCCGCGCCTTCACGCATCAGTCAGGCCAAACTGAAAAAACAACGTCTCGCAGCCAAAGCACGTCAACAGGCTGAAAAAAAACGTTTACTTGCCGAAAAAAAGGCAAAAGAAAAACGACAACGGGCCGCAAAACTGGCCGCAAGAAAAGCAAAGTTAGCAGCCAGGAAAGCAAAGCGTGCCGCACGAAAAGCAAAACGTGCCGCGAGACGTGCCGCACGAAAAGCAAAACGTGCCGCGAGACGTGCCGCACGAAAAGCAAAACGCGCCGCAAGACGTGCCGCACGAAAAGCAAAGCGTGCCGCAAGACGCAAGAAGCGTCAACGAGCTGCCAAGCGTCGCGCTGCAAAGCGCAAGAAGCGACGCCGAGTGGCTCGCGTCTCAAAGAAATCGAAACGAGATCCAGCCGCTGCTAAAAAGTATTACAAGAGGAGGATGCGAGCTTTTCTAGGAGGGAAACTAAAGAGGGCGGAGAGGGAACTCAAGCGGGCGATTCGAGCCAATCCAAAGCTGGCAGATGCCCATCGTGTTTTGGGAATGACCTATATGCGGATGCAAA
>JALTMC010000711.1 GCA_027005175.1 Myxococcales bacterium | reverse complement strand
GGAGAGAAGGGGCGACTGCTTTTTCAGATCATAGATACAGAACAATCCTGGGTTGTTGAGCTGGATGGAAAGACATCGAGTGTTATAAGAGGCACCACAAGCGATGCTGAAACCACACTCTCCCTGGAGGATGAAGATCTCACCGCTCTTGCTCGTGGAGAGACGAGTGTCCGTGAGCTTTATACACGCGGAAAACTCCGCGTGGATGGCAATATGCAGTTTGCCTATCTGTTGGACTTTTTCGTGGGGCTGGCTTAAATCATCGAACGAAGAGAGGTTCCTATGACTCGACGAGTAAATGTAATTGGTGTTGGGATGGTGCCTTTTGCCAAGCCTGGCAGGAGCGAAGAATACAACATTATGGCAGGCAAGGCTGGAATGATCGCGTTGAAGGATGCGGGTATTGCTTACGATGATGTCGAGCAGGCTTATGCTGGTTATGTCTATGGTGACAGTACATGCGGTCACCGTGCTGTTTACGAGCTTGGTTTGACGGGAATTCCCGTCTTTAATGTCAACAGCAATTGTTCTACAGGCTCCAGTGCATTGTTTTTGGGGCGTCAAGCCATTGAAGGTGGTTTTGCTGAGTGTGTGTTGGTGGTTGGCTTTGAACAAATGGAGCGAGGTGCGTTGGGCTCCAAATGGACCGACCGAACCAATCCTTTGGACCAACATGCTAGTTTGATGAGTGAAGTTCAGGGCTTTACGCAGGCTCCTCCTGCCGCTCAAATGTTTGGTGGGGCAGGGCGTGAGTATCGTTGGAAGCATGGAACCAAACGTGAGACCTTCGCAAAGATCAGCGAAAAAGCACGCTCCCACGCCAGCAAGAACCCCTATGCTTTGTTTCGTGAGCAACTCTCTGTCGAAGAGATCCTTGCGTCACCTGAAGTGTTTGATCCTCTCACACGATACCAGTGTTGCCCACCAACGTGCGGTGCGGCTGCTGCGATCTTATGTTCCGATGACTTTGCCAAGAAAAATGGGATCTCGAATCCTGTGTATATTGCTGCACAGTCCATGACCACCGACTATCGCTCCAGCTTTGATGAAGCGTCGATGATTAAGATGGTTGGCTACGACATGACAAAAAATGCAGCTCAAGAGGTTTATGAACAAGCAGGTTTGGGACCCAAAGATATCGATGTGGTCGAACTCCACGATTGCTTCACCGCCAATGAGCTGCTCACCTATGAAGGCTTGGGGCTTTGTGAGGAGGGAACTGCTGAGAAGTTTATCTGGGATGGAGACAATACATACGGCGGTCGATTTGTCACCAATCCCAGCGGGGGCTTGTTGTCGAAAGGACACCCTCTCGGTGCCACAGGTCTGGCCCAATGTACCGAACTGGTTTGGCACCTGCGTGGACAAGCGGAAGACCGTCAGGTCGAAGGTGCTCAAGTCGCACTCCAACACAACCTCGGGCTTGGTGGTGCTTGTGTTGTCACCATGTACCGAAGGGACTAGGAACAGCGTTTTAATAGCTTGAACATCTCGAATCACATCTGTGAGAACATTCCGGTTTTTCTATAAACGCACTTGTTCAACTTATGGGGTCGCCGCTCCTAACAATCCCCTGTTTCTTCCTCTGTTGTGTCTCGTCAAGTGAAGAATTGACTCATATCAATTCTTCTCCTCCGTCAATATATCAAACTGAGTCGTGGGTTTGTGTGTGAAAAGACAAACTTCTTTTCATACACAACAGGCTCTTTGGATGTGGACTTTCCAAGGAGTGTCTTTCGGTAAATAGGGAAGAGTGAAAAGAATTGAGGAGCAGCAATATGGACGTCGATGCAACTATGTCACGGACGGTGATCTTTGTAGGACCGGAAGAGCGGCTGATTCAGGCCCACGATCTGATGATGCTCTACGATTTTCGTCATCTTCCTGTTGTGGAAGATGGCAAACTGTTAGGAATGCTTTCTGATCGTGATGTCTTACGTTGGTCTTCTCAGATCGATGGAAAACAAGTTGTTCCCGATATGCTTGTTTGTGACGCCATGTGCTCTCAAATCGTGACTTGTTCGTTGAGGAGTTGTGTCGCCAATGTTGCGAGATTAATGATCGAGTTGCAAATCGATGCGGTCCCTGTGATGGATCAGCACAATGAACTGGCGGGGTTGGTCACCTCTACAGACCTGCTGGCTCTGCTTGCAAACTCTGATGATGACTTATCCAAAAAACTCTTGCCCTTTACCTTCGAACTCAATAGCGCAGAGAGTCTGGCAGCATAACCTTCTTGAAGCTTGATGAGGCAAGATCCTTGTCATATGTCAAAGCAAAGAGATGATGGTTGGCAATAAACGAAAATTTCGTTAGTATACGGGGGGTTCCTCTCTGCAACAGAAGGAGCTATCACGATGGTACGCATTCCCCCCAAGAGCCCTCCAAGTAACATGGCGGCGCAACCGCAAGAGGTCCATTCCCCCCAAGAGACCATCACAGAAGTGGCTCCTTTTCAGGAGCAGCGGACCAATCCATCGACATCACAAGTTTCTCACTTTGAGAATACACCGGCACAGTCCACAGCACCCCATGAAGTAGGAACTGTTGTCCCAACCGAAGCAACAGCTCAATTCGCTCGTCAGCGACAGATACATACACCTGGGGTTACGGTGTTGCAACAGCAACTCGCAAGTACATTGCCCTCATCCGAGTATGGAATAGAACAAGGATTGACGGCACAGGATACCGGTCTTGGCCGATATACGTGAGTTCGACGTAAGATGGTAGAACAAGATTTGGAGCAGGACAAGGCGCACCAATCCCGTCACCCCTCCAACCTTTCAAGCAAGCTATAGACCGCTATCAGAGAACGGTCGGTAAGCCAGAGCGTTCGAACATGGAGAAGTTCAAAGACGGCTTCTTTGGCTGAAGACAGTACGCTATCAATCCACTCACCAGGTTCACCATAAAGTTGAGTGGACTGCGATGGCGTGAATGTTCTATCATTGAAATATTCTTCAGCTGATCATTGACACTCTCTATGATCGCTCTCTTTCGCAGTAAGACCCTATCTACCGTTCTCATCAACTTGTTTTTCATATTTTTTCTCAAACGGGTAAATAGTTCTATACCTCTCCCAAACAAGGTCTGGAACAAAGCTTGAGATATGTAGCCTTTGTCCCCAAACATCTTGCCGAAAAGGTCTTTCGTAAGTTGTTCCACTGGAACCCGATCATCCGTATTACCGGGAGTCAAAGAGACTGCGAGCAATTCCCCACAGTCATTGATGATGATATGAAGTTTAAAGCCGAAGAACCAACCCACTGAATTCTTGCCCCAGGCTGCCGTTCCCTTGAACACTTTGTGACGGTTGCCTCGTTGGGGTAGACAGACGGAGATGGGAGTGGAGTCGATGAACGAAAGCCCCGTACATCGGCCCATTTTGGTTTGTAAGTAAGAACACAATGGTATCAAGGCTATCTTTTGTAGTTCAACAAAACGGTTGTAGCTAACAGCATTAGGGAATTCTCGATGCAAATGATACAGAACCTCTTTGATGTAATAGTCCTTGAAGGTGCGATAACGAGATTGGTGGAAGTGAATGATGATAGTCATGCTCTCGCTCAAAGAAAGATTATATGCCCGTCGGCGTCGGTGTTTTGTCTTGCGTGTTGAAGTTGCTGAGGAGTCTGATGGAGACAGTTGAGCTTGCCTGGGAGCGGGAAAATTCATCTGACAAAAATCATCGATCTCGTAGAATGGTTCTGTTAGAGTCATACCAAGCCCTCCTTGTGGATTATGTGTTTTTTGTAACAAATTGATATTTCTACATATCCACTCGGAGGGCAAGATCCTACCTTACGTCGAACTCACGTCGATATGGTAGAGCTTCGGGTCGAACAGATATCCCTCGTACTCCCACCCATAGCATCCGCCCTCAGGAATGGCGTACTCCTGCTCGTATCGTTGGGCAACTGACGCAGTTCTCGGCTGAGTCGAGAGGGCGCGATACCGGACCGGCTCGATGTGGACCTTCCACGGTGTTTGGTGCTTCGTTGATGAATGGACCTGCTGCTGGAGGGCAATTTTTGGCGAGGGCTGCCGCACGGCCTGGCTTGTCTCAAGCAAACCGTGATCGGATGAATGAGATCGCAGGGCATCTTCAATCCCAACCACCTCAAACTAGTTTTGCTGAGTTGTCGGAAGCGCAAGATCTGCTATATCAAGCTGGCAATACTAGGACCCAGGTCGGACCCATCATTCTGCTTAGAGGCAGAGTCGGTTGATTGATTCCTGTTGTTTGAATAGGAGTGATGAAACTTATCTTTCATTGAATAGAGGTATGGTATAGTTCGTTTCGGTGTCTTTTTTCTTTCTCGCAGAAAAGGGTGGTGTCATGTCTCTCTCAAAGTTTGTATGTATGGTTTTTGTTGTTGGGCTGTGGAGCCTCTCGATGGTAGGTGTTGGTTGTGGTCCCGTTGCAGGAACAGAGCCTGACAGTTCATCTGCAAGTGAAGCCGGGCAAGATGTTGGAGTTACAGATGGCTCCACTCGCACAGAAACAGCTTTGCAGGAAAGCAAACCTGATGGCTCAACCACAGGAGAATCCGTCAACACACCCGACGAACCTGTGAATTCCCCAGAAGAGCCAGCCTCTATTGAGAAAGCCTCAGACGAAGGAATGACTTCGGACAGAGGGATGACCCCGGATGGAGGGATGACCCCGGATGGAGGAATGGCTTCGGACAGAGGGATGATCTCAGATAGAGGGATGACCCCGGACAGAGGGATGATCTCAGATAGAGGGATGACCCCGGATGGAGGGGTGACCTCAGATAGAGGGATGACTTCGGATAGAGGAATGACTTCGGATAGAGGAATGACTTCGGATAGGGGAATGACTTCGGATAGGGGAATGACTTCGGATAGGGGAATGACTTCGGATAGGGGAATGACTTCGGATAGGGGAATGACTTCGGACAAGAATACATCGACAGATCAATCGTCAGGAACTCCTTGTTCGCAAGCGGGTGGTATTTGTCAAAACTCACGGATGATCTGTCGGCCACCTACGAAGTCTACTCCTGGCTTGGATTGTGGGAGTCGGAGGCTGATCTGTTGCAAATAGTATCCTATGCTTCTCTTCTTTCTTGGAGGAAAGGATCGTTCTGAAATGTTACCTTGGGTTCTCTTTGTTAGTACCGCTGTTGTTGCGGCTTTTTTGCAGTGGAGACAGACTTCTCACAGCCAAACACAAGTGCAAAACCTTAAACGACAGCATCGGGAGTCTCTTGTTGTTCTGGATGATGGACACAAGGGGCATATACAGAGGCTGAAACGTGAGTTTGAAGGTTCATTGGAGAAAGCCTCTTTTTCTCTCATGAAGTCTCTTCTTCCAGGCTGTGATGCTCTTTGGCAAGCCACGGTATTGTCACAGAAAGAAGATGTGTCTGTGGAAGCCATTGCATCTGGGTTGGAGTTGGTTCAGTCTGAGATTCTCAAAGCACTGCGAGAACATGATATTGTGCTTCTTGATACTGTTCCAGGTGATACCTTTGATCCACATATTCACGAGGCTATCGGTGTTGTCGAATCCTCTGAACTCCCGGATGGGACGATCGCACAGGTCATTCGAGTGGGCTGGACCCATCCTGCTGGTGTTATCCGACCAACGCTGGTTCAAACCGTGAGAAATATCTCGTCCAGGAAACTGCCGGTTGACAGTGATAAAAAGGAGGAGCTTTCGGGTGACAGCGATGAAAAGGAAGAACTGCCGGTTGACAGTGATGAAAAGGAGGAGCTTCCAGTTGACAGTGATGAAAAGGAGGAGCTTCCAGTTAACAGCGATGAAAAGGAAGAACTGCCGGTTGACAGTGATGAAAAGGAGGAGCTTCCAGTTGACAGTGATGAAAAGGAGGAGCTTCCAGTTAACAGTGATGAAAAGGAAGAACTGCCGGGTGACAGTGATGAAAAGGAGGAACTGCCGGGTGACAGTGATGAAAAGGAGGAGCTGCCGGGTGACAGGTCTATAGGAAATGCGATTGGAATCCAAAACGCAAACGAAGACAGCAGGGCATAGTCATCTCGTCTACCTTTGGCCTTTATAGAGGGGCTCCTCTTTATTGGAGGAGATTAGGTGTTATGAATGGGACTCATCAGCTTACGGGCTGACATGTTAGGTGTTTTGAATGAGGGCCATGAGTTCGCTGGCTGACATTTTTCCTGTCATATCGCTACCATCCAACAGGCTCTCCGCGAGATCTCTTTTCTTGTGATGGAGCTGTATAATTTTTTCCTCGATGGTGTGTTGGGTGACGAGTCGATATACAGTGACAGGTTTTTGTTGTCCAATGCGGTGAGCACGGTCAGATGCTTGGTCTTCTACAGCGGGATTCCACCATGGATCCATATGAATCACGTAGTCGGCGGCGGTCAGGTTGATTCCAAATCCTCCAGCTTTGAGGCTGATTAAAAAGACATCGCCTTGACCCTTTTGAAAGCTATCGATTCGTTCTTTTCGCTTGCGCATGGGTGTGCTTCCATCAAGGTATTGATAGGTTATTCCTAGCTCCTCTAGCCGCGTACGAATCAGGGAGAGATGCCCCACAAATTGACTAAAGACAAGGACCTTGTGTTGGTTGGCCAAGAGTTCTTCTAGAAGCTCTGATAACATCTCTAGCTTGGAGCTAGGTATCTTACTTTGAGGCATCACGAGTTGAGGGTGGCAACAGGCTCGTCGCAGGCGCATTAACTCTGCTAAGATCTGGAGGTGTTGTTGGCCCTCTTTTCCACTCTCCTGCTCTGTTAGTTTCTCCAGAGCTTGTTGGCGGAGTGCTTCGTACAAAGCGACTTCTTTGCGACTCATTTCAACATGCAAAACTGTTTCGGTTCGTGGTGGTAGTTCTTTGAGCACGTCTTGTTTGCGGCGTCGCAGGATAAAGGGTTGTATCAGTTTTTGCAGTTGTTGACGTGCTTGAGCATCTTGGAACTTCTCTATAGGCTGGGCAAAGGTTGACTGGAATTGACTCCAACTCCCCAGCAGCCCCGGGTTAATAAATCGAAACAAATTCCAAAATTCACCCAGGTGATTTTCGATGGGTGTACCTGTGGTAATTAATTTAAAGTCGCCCATCAATCGCATGGCGGCTTTGGAGCGTTTGGTCAATGTATTTTTTATGGCCTGTGCCTCATCCAGGATGATCGTATACCAGGGAACAGCAGTGAGCATCTCTGCTTCATGTTGCAAGAGGCCATAGCTACATACCACCACATCATAGGCTTCGAGGGAGTCCAAAAGATCTTGTCGGTCTCCCGCACCAAAACTTTTTACGTTGAGTGTGGGTGAAAAACGTTCTGTTTCTGCGACCCAGTTGAGACATACCGAGGTAGGGGCGATGACGAGAGCTGGCCCATCAGCAGCTCTCTGTAACAAGAGAGCCAAGGCTTGCAAGGTCTTTCCTAGCCCCATCTCATCGGCGAGGCAAGCTCCAAATCGCCAATGAGCCAACCTGGATAACCACTGGTAACCTTCGATCTGGTATTCACGAAGCGTTGCCTGTAATTCGTCGGGCACTGTGAAGTCTTTGTGATGAGTATTGTGTAGTCTTTCACAATGTTCTTGCCAATGTTCATTGGATTCCAATGTGGAGCCTTCAAATACACCTTCCATTGCGAAGGTTGTGGAGGCATGAAATTGACCGGGTGTACCGTTGGAGGAGGAGAAGGCCCGGAAATTATCCAGCCTCTGACGAAACTCTTCGGTGAGAGCGACAAATTGACCATCATCGAGTTGGAGAAAGCGACTGGGGCTAAGCTCCATTAACTGCAACAGGGATTGAAGTTCGAGGACGAGGTCGTCATCGACTTGCAGTTTTCCATCCGCTTCAAACCAATCACTGTCTCCGCTGATATCCCAGGACATTTGAGAGTGATTGACTTGCTTGCGGATCTGAAACCTCTCTCCTTCCGGCCATCGGATGACGATCTCATCTCCCAGGGTCTGGAGTTCCAATAACATCTCCAAACATGAATCGACCTGCTCCAAGAGCCACTCTCCTTGCTCGGAAGAGTGTTGGGATAGTGTGGGGCTGGCTGCCAATAATTGTTCGACCTGGAGTTGCTCTTGTTCTAAATCACGTTGGGTATGGAATGATCTTTCATCCATTTGTGCGAACACGGAAGCGGTCCCTTTGGCGGGCACCATACGAGGTCCTTGTTCGGAGAGAGGGCGTACACTGAGTTCAACCCTTAAGCCTTCTCCGAAAGGTAGTAAATCTAGGTATAGTCGTGAGTCTGGAGCTATCTCTTCTACGTCGCTGGAGCTGCCCCCGATATCGGAGTGGATCGTCACCAGAGGTGCCACAGAACCCATCACATCAAGGACTTGCTGTTTCGCTTCGAGGGGCACTTTTAAACCATCATCTCCCAGTATCTCTGCGAGCTTTTGGTGATCGCTGGTGGTCTCAAAGACATACAGTCTGGTGGAACTGTGTCGTTGAACCAACACCGTTGCACCACTGGGGAAAACAGGATCAAGCTGAAGCCATAGCTGCTCTTCTTGTTTGGCCACACGTAATACGGGCTCTCGCCGCATCACATCGACATGGATACGAGGTTGCGCCTTCCAAAAGACCAAAGGGTGGTCAATCAGGTACTGAAAGGCCGTGTCTTTGTGATACCGGCCTGTGGATGAACCGTCTCCCGAGTGGCATAAGATCCCTATGATCTGCTTATCTTGTGGTGTTTGACATGAGGACAGCTCATCATTGTATTTTAGTCGGAGTGGTGCGATCTTTCGTCCCTTTGTCCAGTATCCTTGGACGCTCCATTTTTGCACACGTGCTTCCAGTGAAAAACGATCATCTCCATCCTCTACAACAAACCAAACAAGGCGCTCTTCCTTATGAGCATCATCGAGTTCATCCAATGCTTTGTTTTTTTGCCCCAACATCGACAGCGCTTGTAAGGGGTGTGTCCATACCGGCTTGGGCGTAAACAGAGGGATAAGGCTTTGACCCCCAATGTCTCTCCACATCTGGGGTGAGAGTTCTTTGTAGTATTGGCTTTTGGATGACTCATCCCAACGCGATAAGATCTCGCTGGTCTCTGCTGCGATCCAGTGATATCCCGCTTCAAAAGATCGTTGATAGAGTTCGACGAGTTCCATTTTTCGAGGTGGTGCTACTTGGGGAGCAACCCAGTATACAATCAACCAACGAAACAATAGCTCCCAGGGGTGAACGGGAGCTTTTGCGAATAGCTCTTGCACGAGAAGCTCTGGACGAGCTAGCTTGCCTTGTTGCAGATCCATCATCGACTGAAGTTGTTCGTAGACAGGGCGGAGCCAGTCTTGTGCATTGGACTTGGCATAGCTTATCCAACGCTGAGCCTGGTGCCTGGAGCTTTCATCTTCTTGCTTGAGCCATGCCAGGACCATGAAAATACCGGAAAGATTCTCAAAGAAAACTTTCTTTTTTCCTGTCTCTTGTTGCAGTGTTGCCAATGCCTGTGCAAAGTCTTCGATGGCTTGGGTGTGTCGTCCTTGTAAGAGGGCGATACTCGCTTGGAGTGCCTGAGATTCGGAGCCTTGGAGTGTTTCTACTAACTCTAAGCTTTCTGAGATATAGCCTTGAAGGATCCATTGCTGGCAGAGCAGTAAGCGTATCTCTTGCGTGATGATTTCGGGTTTTTGATTGATATACAATTCAAACCACCACAAGAGTTCATCGGAGGGGGCGAGATGCAAGAAGCTGTAATGAAGTGCCTCTTGCATGCCATAGATTACAAAATCGTCAGGTAGATTTAAAAACCAATTCACATCATAGGTATTGCGAAACATCAGAGCAAAGGGGTTGCGCGTGGCATACTCCTTTGTATTATAATTTTTCATAGAGATGTGCTGACTGCTGGCTTTGGCCCAGTCTTCTTGGTATACAGCGATGCGCCACTCTTGTAACCGCTCTTCATAAGATAGACTGTATCGTGAGTATCGTGAGTATCGTCCGTGTTGTCGATAGTATTGATTGGCTTCCATCGCATCTACAAAATGTTGTAGTTGACCATCCCACTGGGCTCGGAGCGTGAGATCTTCCATGCATGAAGCTGGGCAGGAGTACTTGTTTGAAGAATGAGTGACAAACCCTTTTTTTTCTAATTTCTTAAGAGTAAAGCTTGTGTGCTGTCTTGAGGTGGAGCGGATACGCCGGGGGAGTTTATGTGAGCGAAAACACATAGTAATAAATGTGAGAGATACAGGCTCGTAGCAGACCGAGAGAAACTGTAGCACCGAGCGTTCTGGTTGGGTCAATTCTTCATAATCTGCGAACCATTGCTCTCGATCAATTTCTTGTTTTTTGGTTGACATCTCTTTGATTCCCCTAGGTTGGCTTGAAGCTCTCAGGAACAGCGATTTCATAGCTTGAATCTTTTCAATCGCTTCCTTCCGCATATCCTGTTTTTTTTTCGATCCGATTCGTTCCACTTCTTGGGTCGCTGTCCCTATGCTTTTAGGGCCAGCGATGAAGAGACACGACAGCGGATGGCTGTGATGCGGTTGTGGCGTGTTGAATCGGGCGGAACATAGGAGAACTCCTTGCGTTGTCCGTAGCGTTGGCAGAAAGAAGCAAGCGCATGCATATGGCTTAATCCCTTGGTGGCTTTTTCATTGACAAGTAAATCAAAGGTTGATTGTAAGAGTGGTCGGGAGAGACATACCAGGCACTTTGCCTGGGCGCGAGTCACAGAGACATTGAGGCGATTTAAGCTATAGATAAACTCTGCCTCTGAAACTGCTGTTTCCAGGTCGTGAACACCATAGCTCACAAAGACGGCTTCGGATTGTTGTCCTTGCATCTTATCCACGGTGTCAACAAAGGGAGAACTGTGCCATGTGTGTTGGTGGTCCAGTGCCCGTCGAATCGCACGAATTTGTTGATGATGCGGGCTAACGATACACAGGCTCTTTTGCCAGAAACTGCGATCCCCTTCGATGGTAGAGGGGTAGGTCCCCTCGTGCTTGTAGGGCTGGATCTGTTGTCGCAACGACACTGCAAGTTGTGCAATTAACTCCGCTTCTACTGTATTTTCAATGGTCCCTTGTGAATTCTCTAGGATACACAAGACCAGAGGATAGGCTGGATCCAGTAGCCACTCTGTGATAGGCGAGGTGTGAGCATGGGAAGAGGAGGGGACCTCTTTTCTTCCATTCTTTTTCTTGCGTTTTCTCGTGACTTTTTGGGCAGGCTTTTTTCTTGTCGCTTCTTTGCTCTTTTTGCGAGTGTCTAGCTTTAATTTCCTGCGAGCGATGCTCGGCTTTGCAGGCTTGTAGGACATCCCATAAAGTGTCTCTGCCGAGAACTGGCTTAAGGTTGTATTCATTCTCCAGTTCTCATGCAGTTGACAGGTATAAGGCTGTTGCTTGTCTTCTCTTGCACGCAGGTATGCAAAGATAGAATCTTGTAGCCCCGGTAGCTTGTCGTCAGCCTCTGGGTAGACTCCCTGAATAATGGGAGGCAGCTGCATATCATCTCCTGCGATGATGAGTCTTCCTTGTGGTGACAAGGCTTTGAGTGCCAGGGCAAATTCTCCGGGCTTCATCTGTGAGCCTTCATCTACCATTAATATGTCGCAGGGTTCAAGGCCAAATTCGCAAGACTTGAGCCATTTGTATACCGTGCCACCGATCACAACTCCACGTGTGTCGGTCTCGTGATAGGCAGCTTCGCCTTCGGCCTTCCAGTCAAGATTTTCGCCGCGATGGGTACGAGGCTCGCCAATCTTAAAGATCTCACACCCGCCTCTCAGGCCATTGGCTTCCACAACATCGTTGATCTCTCGCAGAAGATTCTCCAACGC
>JALTMC010000710.1 GCA_027005175.1 Myxococcales bacterium | reverse complement strand
CTGCATTACCAATGGCTTCGGCACCGCGACCGATCGCACGACCTGTTGCTTCGACACCACGACCAACGGCTTCTGCGCCTTGCTGAATGCCCTGCCCAAGATTGCGGGCTGCGTTTGCGGCGTCATCCAATCCGAGCTTTCCATCCTTGTTGGTGTCAAGGGCATTTTGTAGGCTGCGCTGCAGGCGACTTGCATGGAGGCTTATATCTTTGCGAGTGAAACGGTTATCGCCGTCAGCGTCCATGGCATTCATCGCTTTTGTTGCACCCTTATCAATACCAGAGGTGACAGCATCTGCGGTGTTGGTAATGGCGGCAGCACCGTCATTTAATGTGAGCTTTCCGTCTCGATCTTGATCCGCGACGTGCTTGGCGAGAGCGGCAGCCGCTTTGACATCAACATCAACACGCAGACCTACTTTACCACCGAGACCTAGACCCGCACCCACAGCACCACCGATGGAGAACTTTCCATCTTGGTATCCGAGAGTTCCTGAAGCTTCCGCTCCTGCGCCAGCCCAGCCTTCGCCATAGACACCCACCTTGAGAACATCACCGATACCAAAGCGGGCACGCCCGTAGGCTTTGGCTCCAGCAAAAGCACCCACACGGCCTGTTAAGACAGCTTTGGGAGGATTGCGATCAAAGGCGACTTCACCACCAACACCAGCGTTGGCTTCTACCGTGGCACGTCCAAACACATCAGCGTTGATATTGATCTTTTGGCCAGCGATGTTGACAGAGTTTGAGGAGATCTTGCCGCTCGCTTCTGCACCAGCAGCAATGACACGAGCTTCAGCCATCGCATTGGCTGTGATACCTGTTTTGGTGAAGCTATAGCCGGCCATCTGCTTAACACCGACTTCGGAGTAGACACGAGCAGAACCTGAGGCTGAGCCATATTGGTTTTGGACATTGCCGTTGAGCTTTGCCTGAACGCCGAGATTTCTATCTCGTATCCAGAATCCACCGAGCTTGAGAGAAGAATCGTTCGAGGTATCGGTGCGTCTCCCACGTTGTGTACCAAGTCCTTCGATAGCTCGGTTGGTGTTACCTTTGGAGTCGACGCGGTTGCTCCACTGGGTAGAGCCACTGTTGGAATCATATGTTGACTTCCCATTGTAGCTAAACTCTGTGGTTTTGCCGTACCGACCCACTTCAACACTACCATTCCTGACACGTCGGGAAGCTCCATTCAGTGCGTAGTAGAGTTCTTCCGTCTCTAAGCGATCCGAGCCACCACCACCGTTGACAGCTCCAAAGCCATCCGTAGCGGTAGGTATGGGTGCATTGTTTGTCGGTCCAAACGGTTGAGTGTTGTTGGTCTCTGTAACGGGATGGCTGTTGAAGAGGCGGGAACTTCCGCTATTACCACCTATACGATCGGCCATATTCCTCTTCCTTTCTCTGTCAGGGTTGGATAAGTGTTGGTTTGTATTCTCTTTATCACGGTGTTTCCACCGTGTCACGATCTTGTCTATGAATGGATCGAAGATAGAACTTTCACACATTCCCTACCAGTATCGATCCCTCTTCATCAAAAGTTGCTTATAATTTTAACTTAGTGAGATTTGGGACGAACTTTGGGTGGAGCCAATGTTGGGAGAGTTTGAAGAAGGTCCAGAGAGCGAAACATATCGAGCCGAGACAGCATGTCCATAAAGAGTAAAAAGCGGAGATTCCGAATCACTGCTCTGTCTCGCTTTGAAATGAAAAGGGTTTTGGATTTTTGAGTTGGGGCTGTTTTGCGTTTGTGGGTTTTCATCGTCTGTGTTTGCTTTGGATGATGCTGTTTGGCCTGGACAAGAGAAGGCATGGCTGCAACAAAGCTCAAGAGCAGGATCATACACAGCATCTTGTTCTTCCAGGCACAAAGAGGAGCAACATTGTGAATGAGATGCAAGCGGGGAATGGGGTGTTGATGTGGGGAGAGAGGGGTTGGGTGGAGAAAAGAGATTTGACAAGTCGCACGAGCCCTTCTAGATCGAGACGTCTCTCTTGTGAAGTGATGTAGCGGAGAACGCATGAAACAGCCAATCGATCTGGACTCCAATGCTCCAACTCCCATCGATCCGCAGGTGGCCGAAGCGATGCTCCCCTATCTCTATCAGCAATTTGGGAATCCGTCCAGTGGTCATCCCTATGGACAAACAACCCAGGCAGCCGTCCAGAAGGCTCGCTTACAGGTCGCACAACTGCTGGGGTGTCAAGACACACAAGTCATCTTTACAAGTGGTGGAACCGAATCGAATAACTATGCGATACAGGGTGTGGCGCGAGCGTGTCAGAGTCGAGGCAATCATATCGTCACTTCTGTAACAGAGCACCCGGCCGTCACAGAGGTCTGTCGCTATCTGGAGACAGAAGGTTACCGTGTCACTTATCTGGATGTTGATGATGACGGAAGAATCAGCCTGGCTGATGTTGAAGAAGCCGTGACAGAGGAGACGATCCTGGTCACAATCATGCACGCGAACAATGAAACGGGAACCCTGGCAGATATCGCAGCCATCGCAGCCATCGCTCACCAACACGGTGCGCTGATGCACACCGACTGTGCCCAATCCATAGGCAAAACACCAACCCACGTTGATGAACTGGGTGTGGATCTGTTAACTATCGCAGGACATAAACTCTATGCTCCCAAAGGCGTTGGTGCCTTGTATGTACGAGAGGGAGTTGAGCTTGCCAAGTTTATGCACGGTGCCAATCATGAATCCAATCGTCGAGCTGGCACAGAGAATGTGTTGGGGATTGTGGGTCTGGGAGAAGCCTGTGCCATGGTCAGCGAGAGATTTGGCCCTGAGCAAGAACGGCTTCGCCAGCTTCGCGACCGCCTGGAACACGGGATTCGTCAGGGGTATCCAGATATTCGAATCAACGGTGCGAGCGAAAATCGACTTCCCAATACAGCCAGCATCAGCTTTCTGGGCTTGCAAGCTCAAGACATCCTCGCCGAACTTAAAGATGATGTGGCAGCGTCGGCAGGCGCAGCTTGTCACAGTGAGGGAGTCTCTATCTCCAGCGTTCTTGAAGCGATGAGGATTCCACTCGATTATGCAGCAGGTACGATTCGATTTTCAGTGGGTCGTCATACAACGAAGGAGGAGATCGACTACGCCATCAAAG
>JALTMC010000709.1 GCA_027005175.1 Myxococcales bacterium | reverse complement strand
CAACACGGCCGTTTGGATGGTCATATGGAGCGAGCCGGTAATTCGGTGGCCTGTCAGGGGTTTGGACTCTCCATACTTCTCTCGAAGGGCCATCAGACCTGGCATTTCCTTTTCCGCCATATCGATCTCTTTGCGGCCCCAGTCGGCCAAAGAGATATCCGCAATACGGTAATCATGGATGCTGTCGTTCTTTAATGCTGGCGTATTCATTCTTTCATTTTCTCCTTGAAATCCAGGTCGTTTTAAAATCGACCACAACCTAACCGATTGTTTGTAAAAGGTCAACCACAAGTATTTTGACTGAGCCGTAGAGGAGGTGGGGTGGGGGGTTGTTGAACCATGCAAAGCTCGCTATCTCTTCGGGTTTGCCCTTGTTGTCTTGTTTTTGCCTCCTTTCCTTTGCAGGCACTTGCGTATGTCAACGCATCCATAGGTCGTTTGCTTGTTGTCTTGTTTTTGTCTTCTTTCCTTTGCAGGAGCATCTCTGTTTGTTCCCATAACCCTTGCGGTGTGCTCTCTCCGTTCTTATGATAGGCACCTGATCGGAATGAAGCCAGCCTCCCTCCTGGGATCTCTTGTCACACTGGAAGGACGAAACCCTCTGCTGTGTTTGTGTCTTAACTCACGACAGAGACTGGAGTTGGTCGTGTACCACTCGGAGGGAATTTTTGCATTTTCTGCTGTTTGTTGTATGGTTGTCACCCTTTGACAAACATCTACTGTAACCTTGCTTGTGTTTGCTATTCAAAAGAAAGATAGATTGGTGCTAAGAAGAGGATATGATGAGTGAAACAAATACCCCCCGTACCAGAAATCGATCGCATCTAACGATTCAAACTCGCCAACCTTTGGCAAGTTATTCCGATGCAGCGTATCGATTGCTTGGCCAGTGGCTGGATGTGAATGCGGGGTTATTGGTTGAGACCCTGGAGGCTGTTCGCAGCGGACAAGCCTATGAATCCTTTCGGATCCCCAAGCCTGGGCGTGATGAGTGGCGTGAGATCTTGGACCCTTACGGCGGCTTGAAAGAAGTACAGCGACGTATCTTGGATCGCTTGCTGTATCCAATCCCTGTCTCCAATGCTGCTCATGGTGCTGTTCCCGGACGATCGGTTGTGACCAATGCACGACAGCATCTTCCCGATGCACAGTACATGCTGAACATCGACTTGCGACACGCTTTTCCTTCTGTGCGATTTCGTCGTGTTCACGGTGTGTTTCGTCGTTATGTGCGGCCTCTGTTGCGGAAGTTTGGTCCTCTTCCCACAGCACACACCAATGGATTTGATCCTGTGGATGAAGTGATTCACCTGCTGGCTTCCCTCTGCACCTATCGTCAGTCGGTGCGTCAAAGAGGCCAGGTCAAACAAGTGTATTGCTTGCCTCAAGGGGCTCCCACTTCGGGTTACTTGCTCAACCTGGCCTGTTTGGAACTTGATGGAAAGATCTACAAGATCCTCTCAAAACATCAGGACCTCTCTCTGCGTTACAGTCGTTACCTCGACGATCTCGTGCTGTCTTCACCCACGGCTATTCCCGAAGACCTGAAAAAACAGATCGAGCTGGCTGTGGTGAAAAATGACTTTCACCTGAATCATCAAAAAATTCAGTTGTTGAAAGCACCGTCTCCTCTGGTTGTATGTGGGGTTCAGGTTGAATCCGGTCGTTTGACAGCAGAGGGAGCTTTGATTGATCGTTGTGCTGATATGTTGCGCAACGCAGAAGAGCAACGCAATCCAACTGCTGAACAAAAGTTGCGTCGTAAAATTCGCGGTGTGATGGCCTTCTTTCGCCAAGTGTATGGGCAGGACCTCCCTGATAGTATCGCAAGCTCCTATCGAGCTTATCGGAATGCGCGACAGCTTCCCGAAGAGCCCATCTCAGTCCAAGAGCCTGTGGCTCCTGTTCCTTTGGGAGAAGCTCCTCTCTCGGCGACCTCCTTGTTGGGGCAATGGCTCAACGTGCCTGCCGATACGATTCAGCAGGCTCGGGATCGGATTGTGGCGGGTACAGGTTATGAAACTTGGACTATTGACAAGCAAAATGGTGGGCAACGAGTGATCACATCACCCATTGATGTGGTGAAGGATGTACAACAACGGATCTTGTCTCAGCTTATCTACCATATCCCCGTTTCCAATGCTTCTCATGGCTTTGTTCCCGGTCGCTCGATTGTGACCAATGCTATGACACACCTTGGTGCACAGCATTTGATTAATCTCGATCTGAAGGATGCGTTTCCTTCTGTCTCACGTCATCGAGTTGAGTTGAGCCTACGGATCGGCCTGGGCCGGGTGATTAAAAAGTTTGGCATTCGTTTGGAGCGACCGTTGCGTGATGAATTGATCTCTCTCTTGGGGGAGCTTGTCACATGCAACGATCAACTCCCACAAGGGGCTCCTACATCAGGTTATCTTCTGAACATCGCTTCCTCTTCCCTGGACAAGCATTTGTTCAAGTTGATTCAGGAAGAAGAGCTATCCATTACTTACACTCGGTATGCCGATGACCTTAGTTTTACAGCACAAGAAGAACTCTCAACAGAGTTTTTAAATAAGGTCAAACGTGTGATCCGGCGTTCTGGCTTTCGCTGGAATCCACGGAAAACTCATCGCGCCTCTGTGAACAAAGGCCAACAGATCGAATTGTGTGGTATCTATGTGGACGAAGGGAAACTTCGGCTTCCCCGAGCAAAGATGAAGATGTATCGCAGCATCCTTCGTCGTGCTGCAACACAAGTCGCACCCGGCCAACTGGATGAAACCACCAAACGACAAATCCAAGGTGTTGTTGGCTTTGTTGAGATGGTTTATGGCGAACTCCCACGTCGCATCGCCGAACCTTATCGCGCTTTTCTACAAAAACACCCCGAGGCCCGACCCAAACGCCTCTACCGCGATAAAATCAACTTCTACCCCAATGTTATGCCATAACCTACACCAGCCTGAATGCTATGGCATAACCTACATCACTCAGAATGTTATGGCATAACCTACACCAGCCTGAATGTTATGGCATAACCCACATCACTCAGAATGCTATGGCATAACCTACATCACTCAGAATGTTATGGCATAACCCACACCACTCAGAATGTTATGGCATAACCCACACCAGCCTCTCTCATCGT
>JALTMC010000708.1 GCA_027005175.1 Myxococcales bacterium | reverse complement strand
CTCCATGCTACTAGGATATGCCACAAAGCTTGTAGGCAATCGCAGTGAAGCAGAAGAAGTTGTACAAGAGGCCATTGTAAGTATCTTTGAAGCATCGAACGATTTGAAGGACGCTGTAGCGTTCGCCGTTGGTTGCTGCGAATCGTATACAACAAGTCGATCGATCATCTTCGACATGTGTCACGGTTTGTTGAAATGTCCTCTATCAATGACAACACTTCTGATGCTTTTTTTGATCAACGTGGACGCTGGAAAGAACCTGTCAATATTTGGGAAAATACAATCGAAGATCAGGTCGGAGCCCGTCAACTCTTACAGATCGTTCAGGCACAAATGGAGACCCTCCCCCACAACTTCAAACAGATCATCTTGTTGCGAGAAGTTTATAAATTCGAGACCGCAGAGATCTGTAACACCTTAAACATCACACCCGTTCACTCCAGAGTCATGCTTCACCGGGCAAGACAAGCTCTCTATGAAGCTGTCAATCGCTACCTACGAAAAAACAGCCAGGGTTCAGCTATTTCACAGAGTATTCCATCGATAAGTACACCTCTCTTCAACTCCCATACAAAAAAACGATAACAAAAACCTGGAAAGTGAAGTATCACAACCCACCGTGTTATTGAAAATAATTCATCAGCTAGACCCACCGTGTTATTGAAAATAATTCATCAGCTAGACCCACCGTGTTATTGAAAATAATTCATCAGCTGGAAGACCAAGCCGATAATCTCTCCAGCGGTGAGAACAACACCGAGAATAGCCAGCACGGTTTTCCCTTTCTTTTTGGATTGTTCCGTATCATCTTTTGCTTCGGAAAAGTCGATCGACAGGCTAAATAAAACGATGCTAACGATGAGCCCAGAGAGAACAAAGAATTTGAGAGAGAGGGGGTTGGGTCCCACGATATCCTGGTAATAAAGAAGCAACGCATGATAAGCAGTGGACTGCAGTAAGAGGCCCAGTGCAAACCCAGCTTTGTCCCACCTTAAGGCTGCCAGACAGCCCACTCCTCCCCCCAGAAAGATCGAAGTCCCGGCCAGCAACGTATTGATATATGTAATACCATAAAAACCCAGATAAGATGGAGCAAATAGCCCAATCATCGGCCCGATGGTCAGGCAAGACAGGCTCAGCGGAAAGAGAAGTTTGGGTAGGGAGGGTCCCAACAACAGAATACCCAAAGGAAACAAAAGCCCCAGCACAAAGGCAATCGTAGTGGCATAGAGCAAGGCATCGGGATTGGCTTTGCAAGCACCGGCAGGAGCACACATTTGCCAGGGTTCACAGTCTTTATGTTGCAAACACTCCAGGCATCGTTGACGATGACAGAACTTGAGTTTCGACGAAAGAGCTCTACAATCTTTCTTATTTTGACACTGAATACAAACTCCCAGTTTTTCATTACAGATGGGATACTCTCTGGATCGGGCTGCACAATGTTGATGACTCAAACACTGAATACAAACTCCCAGTTTTTCATTACAGATGGGAGTCTTTTTGGATTGAGATGCACAATGCTGATGATTGAGACACGCCACACACTTTCTCTTTTTTGGATGGCAAACTTTTCTGCCTTTCTTTGTACAGTCCTTGCTGCTACTGCATTCCTGCAATGCGAGAAGAGTCTTTGTACTTTCATACGCTCGATGGGCCGTTCGCTTCGTACTTTCATACGCTCGACTCGCCGTTTTCTTCGTACTCTTCCAGGCCTGCTCCACTTTTGAGCAACCAGAGACTGCGACAAGCAAAAGAAGTAAGAGGCCGAGCCGGGTGTCCATCACGAGAAACTCCGTATCACGATAAGGCGACGATTGGTCTGGCGGCATTCCGCGAGACAACCATTCACCGGATTTGTGCACGAAGCTAGCATGGAGCAAAATATCTTGTAAAGGGGAGGAGAAGAGTTCAAAGAGGAAAGTTCAATCGTCAAAAAAATACGGCTGTATCCATGCCGAAGAATGAATCTACCAAGCTCTCTTTGGCCTAAAAGACACAGTTTTTAGCGTTGCCTTCGGTGGGCTTGATATTTTTGTTGTCGGCGTAGTAGGTGCGGCGGAAAAGGGTATTCCAGCACTCCGTAAATAGAACCTTACTGGCTCCTAAATCACCGCCAGTGACTGCGGCATTTGCGCGACCGGCTCCACCTCGCAACCAGCGGGAGTGAACCACAGCAGTTTCTTGAACAGAGGTACCCGACTTGTTAGGAGCAATGTCATCTTTATAGGCATACTTGAAAGAGCCATTGCCATTGTTTGCCAGATAATATTGATAATGAGCTTGGGATGGTTTGCCTTTGGAGTCGAGAAAACCTTTCATGGTAACAGCCACTTTGATTTCTCCTTTGCGATTGTCATAAACCACCTGGGATCTGCCACGTAACGTACTCGAAGGGTCAAGGCGACGAGCGACGTCGAGGTCCATCACAAAGGAACCAGCACCTCTTCGAGGCAGAAGGCCGCGTTGAATGGTACCAGCAAAGACCTTGAGATACGCACGATTGGATGACCCTTTGGGTTTGCCTTGAAGAATATAATTGTAACGACCTGGAGCCGTTTTCTCCACAGCAAAGACATACGTTGAAGGTGAGAGTGCAGGAGTCCAGGGACCCCACACACGCTTGTTTTTAGAACGTACTGTGGCTGGATAGGCGGAGATGTCTTCCAGCAGGTTGAGATGACGCACAATGCCCCGGTTGATCGAAGTCGATATCTTGTAAGTCATCTGATAAAAATAAGCGATGCGATAGCTTGTGGCGCTGTTGTTCTTCTTTTGTGGCTCAGGCACTTTGAGGGCAAGAGAGCTGCTGGAAAGAATAGCATCTTTATACTCGCGATCGCTCTCGAAACTCACTTTCTTCTTTGTAACAGGTTCATTGGTAGCATCAGCTACAGTATCGATTCCGGAACCTAATGGAGGAGCTGAACCACAACCTGTGGCAAAAATCCCTATTGCAAAAGAAAACATCATCCAAAGTCGTTGGCTTTTCATCTCGTATCTCCTCTTCCGTGACCAAGAAAGATTTCCAGGACAACCCTGTGCTCTCTCCTGTGTCACATCGTATCTTCCTTGCCACAAGCTGCAATAGCTATGCCAAAACGAGAAAATACAACTAGCCTATGAAAAGA
>JALTMC010000707.1 GCA_027005175.1 Myxococcales bacterium | reverse complement strand
ATACCTTTTTTTTTTTTTTTTCATCTTTCTTGCACAATCACGTGTTGTTGGGCTGACATTCTTGTTCAAACACGATATGATGAATGCACTCATGACTTGAACAGGAAGAGAGTACATGGCAGAGTTTGAGCCCCCGTTCAAAAAAGAACCGAAATCCAAACCATCCAGGCGGTCTCGTATCAGCCGAAATCATCGCATTTCTAGGACTTCCACGCCGAAAGAAGCTTTCGTCAAAAATCGCAGAGCCAATGGAGTCGCGACTCGTCAGCGGATCATTGAAACCGCGCGAGGCATGTTTGCAACAGGTGGGTATGAAGCGACGTCATTGCGTCAGATCGCTGGGGCTTCGACGATTGATATCGCCACGTTAAAGTATCACTTCGGCGACAAATCATCCTTGTTCGCTGAAGTGTATCGTCATGGGCATGAAGCACTTATGCTGTACCTCAAACCTTGCCTTGATGGGCTCAAGGAGGTCGATGGCCCCGACTCTCTGCGCGTCGCTTTGGAAGATCTCGTAATTGGTCTCCATGATTTTATCTCCACCGAGTTTTCCTTTGTGCGGATGTTTTTGTTTCGTCTCCTTGAAGGTGCAGATGCGATCATCACCTTGGAAGATGCTTTGCAAGGTGTAGCGATGGAGATGTTTGACGATGTCTTCGAAAATCTTCGTCAACTCAAACTGATCCGTGATGTTGATCATCGAGCTGTTCTCAACTTGCTGGTTTCTTCGTTCACGACGTGGTTTTTGATCGCGGAAGTTAAGCCCACTTGGATTCAAGCTCCTTCTCCAATGCATGAAGAAGGACGCTATCGCTCAGAGGCATTTTTTGTTGATATGCTCGAACGGTTACTTTTGGATTGAGGTTGAACAATGAGGAGGCTCTTAAAATTATCTGCAGGGAAGTATACACTGCTCCTGTTTGTCGTCCTTCTTATTGGTGTTGTCATCTCCTGGAGTCAATATGGTGACCCCGATGCATTCCCCGGTTTAAAGCAGATGGCAGATGTTGCTCATGATGAACTGGGATTACGCCCACAATTTGTTGGACATCTCAATCTGACGATGTGGCGAGAACGAACGAAAAAATATGTAAGTTGGGGTGATAAGTTACTTCCTGTCTTGCACCAACAAGTTGGCCTTGCGATCCCTTATTTGCCGAGTTGTTCTGTGCGCTTGATTGCAAGCAAAGCGCGCTCTCTTGTGGTCATGGGATTTTCCGGTATGCGAACACTGTATGTCTCTATCGTGGGTGACTTCCAAGCCAAAGATTATCTGAAGTGTGCTGGAAAGAAAATGAAACAGCGTACTATCGGGAAGCAGAATGTATGGATTGGGGATGAAACCTTCTGGTGGGAAGGCCAGAGGGGGGCTTTGGTTGGGATGGGTGTTAATCCCCGTCCCCCCTTGTACCCTTTTGGCTTGAAACACCGCCTCAACTTATTCGGAAAACAAGGGGTCTTACACTACATTATCGAGAGGAAAGGAGCACTCTTTCGTGGCCTCCGACAAACAGAGTCTCCCTTTGCTGGAATGTTCTCTCTCAGCGAACTCGAAGATATGAGATTGCCCAAAGGTATCACCGTTCAATTTCACCGGATGGAAGGACAGATCCAACTGGACAAAACACTGAAACTGCAGATCATCGTTTCGATGCGTAAGGAAAAGCATGCGATGCGCTTGATGGGACTTTACCATCTCACGACCTCTCTCGCTCCTCCCTTCCTTCGAACCTTTCTTCAGCCGTTAAAGGCACTTCGTAAAGGGTGCTTTGTCCAGATGAACTACGAACAACCTTTTGCTGCATTTGTAACACAAGCCCGAGCATTCCTGTGGAATGAAGGAAAATTACCCAAAAAAATAACACACTGAACTCTGGTATGGACATTCTCCACTGAGATTGTATCAATGTTTTTTGTTGTGTGCCAGCTCTGAATCCACTCCAACCTGGTCAAAGCTGATTTGTTCCATGACTACCTGGTCGTTGACTCTTTCTACTGCTACTGGTTGTGCTTCTATTTCCTGAAAGGAGTCGACTTTCTTCCACTCTCTGCGTTGTGGTTGTTGTGACATCTTGTCCAGGATCTTTTGTCGTACGGCTTCGGGAGAACGTTGTTCCTCCACAGGCTGAGCCCAGGTGTGTGCTTCTGCGATCACGCTGGGGTCTAGTGTTGGTAATTCTTGAACAACGGGTGCTGCCACAGCCTGCTCTGGATGACCCACCTCTTCTGTGTTCGCTTGGGACATTCTACGGCGTGCCACTTGAGCAGGCGTTTCTTTTTTTCTTAACTTGAGCCAGTTCAGGATCCCCATATTCACTTTCCTCGCACAATTCCGATGGGTTGCTTCTTCTTGCAGAATTGCCACATTCTAACCTATCTGATCCAAAGAGCCAAGGGCTTTGTTGACGGTATCGTATCTCTCGTGTACAAAAAATGCCTACCCATGGAGGATGATAAGGTAATGGCCTCTCCCAAACTTGCTATTTGGCTTGGAGTTCTCGTCTTTTGGATGGGCTGGAATCATCATGGCACACCGGGACAGCAAGCAGAGGCTTCTACAGCCAGAAACGTATTTTCTGCGCAAAGAAATCCGCACAATCATGGAAGCCTATTTGCGTTGTGGGATCCATCAATACGGCTTTTCTCGCCTGATGTGTGATGACTGCGGCTTTGAAAGACTGGTTCCTTTTTCCTGTCGGAAACGTGGTTTGTGTGCTTCCTGTCACACCAAAACTCTAGCTCATTGGAGTGAATGGCTGCTCACCACTTGATCTCCAAAGGTGAGTTGACCTGACCAGGTGGCAGAACTTTCCAGCTTATCGTTGACAAAGCAGCGAATGTTTTTTCCATCGAAGCTACCTGACAGATGAGTCCAGACTCCTGCCTTGATCTGACTTTTCCCAGTACACGCCAGTGATGTTTTTACGTCAGCTACCTGAAACCGTAGTTGGCCTTGTGTGTCAATGCTCAATGCATAACCATTCTGACAGGCTGTATCGAACGAAGGGTTCGTTCATACTAGAGCCGCAAGTGCCTCCGAAAAACGCAACACATTTGACGGGAACAGATGTCCAGTGACGCCGCCTTCTGGGCAGCCAAGATCAATGGATACAGCAGAATGAATACCATTC
>JALTMC010000706.1:10766-11836 GCA_027005175.1 Myxococcales bacterium | reverse complement strand
AACTGGAGCCACTCGACGAATCGGTGTAGGTCGAGCCGGTGCCGGAGCCGGAACCGGAGCCACTCGACGAATCGGTGTAGGTCGAGCCGGTGCCGGAGCCGGAACCGGAGCCACCCGACGAATCGGTGTGGGTCGAGCCGGGGCCGGCACAATAGTACGAGCAGGCACTGGTATCGGTCGAACCGGGGCCGCTCGACGAATCGGTGTGGGTCGAACCGGTGCCGGAACAACCTTGCGAACAGGTGCCGGGACAACCTTGCGAACCGGTGCCGGGACAACCTTGCGAACCGGTGCCGGAATAACCTTGCGAACCGGTGCCGGAATAACCTTACGAATGGGTGCTGGTACAGGAGCCGCTCTTCGTTTTGCTGGAGCAGATTTGGGAAGCTTGGACAGATAGCCAGGATTTTTGACGAGGCGTGCCATCGCTTGCTCAATCGCTTCAACCTGGGCTCCAGACGTTTTGTCTAGACCACCTTTAAGGTTCAAGGCTCTGTCATTTCGACGGTATTCCGAAACGTTCAGTACCTGCCCCTTGGAATTGACAATCACATGTTGAACTTGTTGCTGTGCAGATCTTGCAAGGTTGGAACTATAACTGTTTAAGACGTTCCAGATGAAGGCGACAGCGACAACGGTGGTCATCACAAGAATCAAAACGATAACGCTGAGTGCCATGGTTGGCATAAAATCGTACTCAGCCTTTTTGGCTCCGGCACCTTGATGTTGAGAGTGGTTGTTGCTACTCACAGTTTTGACCTCAAATCGAACGGAGAGCAGACTCTCCATAAAGAATACAAAGCAAAAGTTAGACTCGAAAGATTCTCTTTATGTATTTTCAAAAGAGAGAGATTCAGCCAATCGAGGATCTTTCTTGGGTACAAGGGAGTTGCGGGTCAGCCCCCAGGTAACACTTGCGAGAAAGAATCCGCCAATCCCCACAAAGCTCGTGACCAAAAGTAGCAGATCTTTTGTAGCAAAAGAAGCCTTATGGGCGGAATGCAATGTATTGTGGTACAACGTTGGCATAATCAACCAATAAAGATCGAGAAAATGGAACACCAGAATCC
>JALTMC010000706.1:0-10756 GCA_027005175.1 Myxococcales bacterium | reverse complement strand
AAGCGAGTCCAAGGGCGATGGGATTCCTCTTGACATGTTTTGACATGATGAAGAAGAAGGGAATTAAGAAATGCCCTATAATCAAAGCAATGGAGAGGTTGAGCCAATGTCCCTTCATCCGGTAGGAATACCAGAGGGTCTCTTCTGGAATGTTTGCATACCAAATCAACATGAACTGGGAGAATGCGATATAGGACCAAAACACAACAAAACCGAACATCATTTTACCGACGTCTTGGTCGTGTTCTGCGGTCACAATCCCCTTCAAGAAGCCCATGGATCGCAGACCGATCGACAGCAACGCCAGGGTGCAATAGATGGAGAGGAGGCTTCCAGCAAAGAAGTACACACCAAACATGGTGGAGTACCAGTGTGGGTCGATCGACATGATCCAGTCAAAGGATGCAAATGTGCTGGTCAGGGCAAATGCCAGAATGGAGACAGGGCTCCAAAACTGAAGCTTCTTAGAGATCTCCAAACCACCGACAGTGTCTTGCTTGACGGAGTTTCGCAGGAACCACTGAGAGCACAGGATCCAAAAGCTGAAGTAGAGGGCTGCGCGAATAAAGAAAAAGGGTTCATTCAAGAAGAGCACTTTGCTCTTCAGGGTCGCAGCAAGCTTGGGGTCCATCCAGTGATGATAGATCGTGTGAACACCATTGTGGTGACCACCTATCAGCAGAGGGATCGTCAGCAAGAGAAGGATGGGAAAGGTCCCCATCACAACCTCAGAGAAGCGTCGAACCACGACGCTCCATCCGGCTCGGGCAGCAAAGTGAATCAACACAAAGAACAGTCCACCCAGCGCAATGCTGAGAAAAAACATGAATGAGACAAGATAGGAGCCGTAATACACGACGGGGGCTTGATTGGGCCCCAATACCATAGTTGCGGCTATCCCGACAACGCCGAACAATGCAGCAATGAAGGGGACTTTCTGCAAGAAGTGACCTGCAGGGACAGTGATCGCTTCTTCAGCAAGGGGAAGTTTTGGCTTATGAGCACTCACGATACCCGGTCTCCTTATCGCGATTGAGGAATACGAGAAATCTGTAACGCACGAATATAGGCCACAACAGCCCAGCGGTCTTCCGCTGTGAGCTGTGAGCGATAAGGCTTCATTGTGCCCATACCGTTTGTCATCGCGCTGAACATTTGACCCAATGTCAGAGAATGCCCACGCATACCAAGAAAGTTTCGGGGCACGATAGCTTCAGAATAGAGAGTCACAATACCTTTGCCATTGCCATTAAAACCATGACACGCAGAACAAAAGATATTGTAGCGGTTCTGCCCTCGGGCCAACAGAGCTTTGGTCAGCTTGATCTGTTTGGGCAAAGTGGTAGCGAATGTGCCATTCACTTTTCCCTGGTACAAGTGAGAGTCCGCTTTCAAATAGCGACTGTCTTTTCCTGTAACAGCATGTGGCGGTCGAGCCACTGTTCCAGCCACAAAGGTGCGCATCGAGCGACGATCGTGAAAGAAAGTGCTGGGTTCCTGTGGGTCGTAGCGTTTCTGCTGGTCCATATTGGGGTTGGGATGAATCGGTGGTGACTGAGACAATTGTCCGCGACACCCCGTAAGAGCGCCCCCTACCAGCAGGGCTGCACCCAGCAACAGAACACCCCGAAATGTTCGGTTAGAACGAAGTAACATATCAGTGCTCCAGTGGATTACGGCTCAATTAATTCGATATTGATAGCGCCAACAGACTCCAAGAACTCAGCGGTGCTTGTCGCATCAAACTGTGGATCGCGGGACTCAATGGCGACAAAAAACTTGTCGTCCGTAACACGTTCAAAGTTCTTTGATTGAAACAACGGATGGTACGGCTGGGGCAAGCGGTTGAGAGCAAGCATTCCAAACACCGCACCAAGGGCTGAAAAAAGAACCATGAGTTCAAAAGTAACTGGAATGAACGCGGGCCAACTCACCAGCGGCTTACCAGCGATGATCAAAGGATAATCAACAGCACTGATCCACCACTGCATGAAGAAGCCAAGGCTAGCACCGGTCAGGCCACCGGCCAGCACAATCCAGGGAACTTTCGAAGCAGGGATTCCCATCGCCTTCTCCAGATTGTGCACTGGAAAAGGAGAGTAAGCATCCCATCGTTTATAGCCTGCATCACGGATCTTTTCGCACCCGTGAAAAAGGGTCCTGGGTGATTCAAACTCAGCCAGAACACCAAACAACTCTTGTTTTTGCGTTGACATCAAAGCTACCCTTTCGCTTATGCTTTTTCAGCAGCTTCGCCAGAGGCTTCTGCTTCGTCTTCATGAAAGTGTGGATCAGCTTGGGGCACTACAGTTTTGACCTCCGCGATTGCAACCGCAGGGAGGAAGCGCAAGAACAAGCAGAAGAAGGTCATAAACAATCCAAAACTTCCGATAAACGTTGAGATATCCCACCATGTCGCGGTGAAGTAACCCCAACTGGAAGGTAAGAAGTCTCGATGCAAGCTCATAACAATAACGAAGCGTTCAAACCACATTCCGATATTGATAAAGATCGTAGCGACAAAGAGGAAGGGAATGTTGGTACGCAGTCGCTTGAACCAGAAGAACTGTGGTGTGATAACATTGCAGCTAATCATGATCCAATAAGCCCAGGAATAGGGGCCAAAGACACGGTTGATAAAAGCAAAGCTCTCATAGGGATTGCCACTGTACCATGCCATAAAGAACTCGATGCTATAGGCATAACCTACAATCGAACCTGTGAGCAACATGATTTTTGCCATGTTCTCAAAGTGACGAATCGTGATCAAATGCTCCAGTCGGAAAGAGACACGAGCAACAATCATCAGTGTCATCACCATCGCAAAACCGGAGAAGATAGCACCTGCAACAAAGTAGGGTGGGAAGATCGTAGTGTGCCAACCCGGCAGCTGCGAGGTTGCAAAGTCGAAGGAAACCACCGAGTGAACGGAGAGGACCAACGGTGTAGCCAGAGCAGCCAACAACAGGTATGCACGTTCGTAGTTCAGCCAATGTCGGGCAGAACCGCGCCATCCCAGCGAAAAGAGGCCATACAAGAAGCGGCCAATTCTTCCTTTCTGACGGTCGCGAAAGGTGGCGAGGTCCGGGACCAAGCCAATGTACCAAAAGAGGAGTGACACGGACCCATAAATACTGACCGCAAAGATATCCCAAATAAGAGGGCTGCGGAAGTTGGGCCACAGTGCCATTTGATTGGGAATCGGTAGCATCCAATACGGCAACCAAGGACGACCGACATGAAGACCTGGAAAAACCAGCGCACACATCACGGCGAAGATGGTCATCGCCTCAGCAGAACGATTGATCGACGTTCGCCACTTCTGTCGAAACAGGAAGAGGACCGCCGAGATCAATGTACCAGCGTGACCGATACCGACCCAGAAGACAAAGTTGACAATAGCCCAACCCCATGCAACCGGGTTATTAATCCCCCAGATGCCTGTGCCTTCCCAGAAGAGGTAGCCCACTGAGATCCCAAAGATACTGAGAAGTATCAGAGAAATACCGAGAACGACATACCAGCCGATGGGGGGAGACCACTCCACAGGAGCAGCAATTGCCTCAGTGATACCGTGAAATGAGCTATCACCAACAATCAGAGGTGCGCGACGGTCCAAAGGCTCATCAAATCGCACCTGAGAATCAAAATGTTGCGAACGCGTTACCATAACTTACCCGATTAGAGTTTGGAGTTGCGATTGCGCAGACGCGCCAAATAAGAAGTTCGTGGCTTATTGTTCAGCTCCCGCAAGACAGCGTAGTTACGCTTCAAGTTCTTGAGCTTTGAGACTCGAGAATTGGGATTACTGATGTCGCCAAAAACAATAGCATCAGCCGGACAAGCCTGCTGACAGGCCGGTACAATCGCGCCATCCGGAACGACACCATTGCCATCACGTTTAGCATCGATTTTAGCGACGGTGATGCGCTGCACACAGTAGGAGCACTTTTCCATCACACCACGGAACCGGACAGTGACGTCGGGATTCCGTTGCATTTGAATCAATGGCAAGGTCTTGGTGTTTTCCTTGCTGAAGTTGAAGAAGTTGAACCGTCGAACCTTGTAGGGACAGTTGTTTGCACAATAACGTGTACCAATACAGCGATTGTAGGCCATATCATTCAGCCCTTCGGGGCTGTGGGCGGTCGCTGCCACAGGACAAACATTCTCACAAGGAGCATTTTCACAGTGCACACAAGTCATGGGTTGCACGGAAACCTTGGGATCATCTTCTTCACCCGTGAAGTAACGATCGAGGCGAATCCAGTGCATCTCACGACCCACTGCCACACGCTCTTTCCCTACCACTGAAATATTATTCTCGGACTGACAAGCGATCACACAGGTATTGCAACCTGTACACTTGTTGAGATCCATCACCAAACCCCACTGTTGGCCGCCCTTGTCGTTGGGTTCCTTCCACAGCGAGTGTAGGTGAGACTTGTCCATCACTTCGTATTTTGTTTCGATCTGCTCAGGGTTTGATTTGTAACCCTTGACATGACCGACATCTTCCAGGCTAGCCTCACGCAAGATCGTGACACGACTGTGGCCTTTCTTGCTGCCGATGAGGGTGGGCTCCGTCAAAGAGCCATAGCCTGCTGCAACACTACTGTCACTGAACTCCATCATCCGACCGTGGTCTTGGGTGGAGGCCAGCTTGTAGTTCCCCTTGACGAGAGTCTTGAGGGTCGCACCGGAAGCAAAGAATGTATCCGCTGATGGGCGTAATCCATAGACGTTAAAACCTGCCCCCTTAGCAACACGACCACCAAAGTCACGGCCATACCCAAGAGGCAATACGATGGTTTGTTCCGCCAAACCAGGAGCGACATACACAGGGATTTGAAGGCTGCGACCTTGCAAGCCAAGCTCAACCCAGTTGCCATCTTTAAGGCTATTGGCTCGTGCCGTTTTGGGGCCGATCAGTGCAGCGTTATCCCAGGTCAGTTTGGTCAGTGGATCAGGCAGCTCTTGCAACCAAGCATTGTTGCCAAATCGACCATCGCAAACCGAAGCGTCAATCTGAAAATGGACATCGAGGCCATCACTGCCAGGCAAAGACGGCTCACCGCGCCAGGCGTCAGCCACATTGGCCCACTTGAATGAGGGTGTTGCAGCCGCAGCCGCTGTTCCTTGAATCACACCTTCATGAAGCCAGCGACGCCAGTTTTGCTTGAAGTCGCCCTTCTTTCCTACCGCTTGTGCCTTCCAGTATGTCTGTACGATCTCATATCCCTTGGTGGGCAAACCACCAATGAGATAAGCGAGCAACTCCAGTGAAGAGAGAGTTCCGTAGAGAGGGGCAATCAAGGGTTGCTGGAGAGAAACAGTTCCATCAGAGCTACGCAGGTCACCCCAACTTTCGAGAAAGTGATTCATCGGCACATGCCATGTCGCCACTTGCGAAGTCTCGTCCAGTTGAGTGCTGAGATGAACCGAGAAATCCACACCTTGAAGCAAGGTGCTGAAGTCGATCGAACCAGGTGCTGTATAGACGGGGTTGCCGCCCAGCATAAAGAGGTTCTTCACCTCACCAGCCTGAATTCGAGCAGCAAGCTGTGCCAGCGTTCCGGTATCGGCTTCCTCTGTCGCAAGGTAGCGAACAGGCTTGCCTTCACCAATATTTCCCAACAAAGCGTTGACAAAGAAACCCAAAGCATGAACAGCAGAGGATTGACTCTCACCAACCCAGACCAGTGACTTGCCTTGCGCTTGCCCCAAGTCTTCCGCCAGAGCTTTGTACCACTTGAGCCATTGAAAGAGCTGTTTTTCGTGCGTCTTTCCAAACTGCTTGTAGCGTTTCTGCAACAAACTCGCCAAAGCAGAAGAACCACTGGGAACCGTACCCACTTTCTGCTCTAGCAGATAGCCTGCAAAGCCCGCCAAGAACTCACCCAACTCCCCACCGCGCAAACGAAGCCGGTGGTCAGCGTTGGTTCCCGTTACAGAGAATCCTGACTCCACCACATACAAGCGGTTCATCTCAGCTTTGCTGAGTTCACCTTTTTTCTCGTACGATGTGATATCGCGGCGTGCGGCAAACTCGCGGTGTTGACGAACGGTATCCCCTTCAACACCCAAGAAGTCTGCACCGATACTCAGGATACGATCCGCGTTACGGAGGGAGTACGTGGCTCTGTGACCACCCGCACCCACAAGTTTCGTTCCCGCATCACTGTTGGCACTTCCCGCAGGATCATGCTTGAAGATTGCGGCTTGAGGGAGCTTCTTTTTAAACTCTGACAACAAAGCCTGAAAGGAAGGAGAGGGAGACTCTTCTATCAAAAGAGCTACACCTTTTCCTTGCTGTCCACGCGATGTCTTTAACCGACCGCCCACAGCAGAAAAGAAAGCTTCCCATGTGGTCTCGCGACCACCTTGAGCTGGCTTGCGACTGCGGTCTGGGTCGTACAGATCGAGAACAGCAGACTGCCCCCATACATCGGTAGCACCCAAGCTGTTGGGATGGTCGGGATTACCTTCCAGTTTGGTAGGACGACCTTCTTGGCTCTCGACCAACAAACCTTGTACCGCAAGACCCACATTCATGGATGTTGCAAAAAACATAGGCTTGCCTGGGATGAGATCCTCAGGACGCTTGTTGTAAGGAAGAATGGTTTCAACAGGTTTACGACAACCAGTGGCAGTTAAACCCGCGAGAGCCATAGAGGCCCCCATCATTCCCAAAAATTTACGACGGTCCACGCCCAACGCATCAATCTCTTCTGCGGTAGGTGTGTACTCATAATCCAGTTCGGCCGAAAACTCAGAGCGACCTTCTTTGTCTTCTATACTACGCCAATGCGACATGGAACCCTCTACAAACAATCTACGTGTTCGGTGGATGTCTGAACCTATCGATGACAACCTGAGCAGTGTTCAGGTGGATTCACAAGAAGTTGCAAGGCATCTTCTTGGGGCCACTTCCAACCCATAAAATCATGACGACGAACAGTGTTGCCAGCGACAATCGCTTTACGACGTCGCTGAATATCTTTTCGACGCGCCATAAAGCCCTTGATATAGGTATTCTTGCAAGCCTTCGCGTTTGCAAGACAGGCTTTCAGATCGGCCTGAAACTTTTTCTGCTCTGGAGAGCCAGCCCAACTCATGTTGGTGACTTGCTCTTTGGGGCGGAGATGTGGGTTGGGATTGCGATGACACTTCAAACACCACCGCATACTCAAGGCTTTGGCTTGGTGAACAATATCCATTTTGTCGATGCGACCATGGCATGATGCACAACCTACCCCCGCGCCGATGTGAACGCTGTGGTCAAAGAAAGCATAATCGGGAAGCATGTGTACACGAACCCACTTCACAGGCTTCTTTGCTTCATGAGCCGCCTTCAGCACGGCGATCTTCCGACTGTTATTGCGCACCATCGCGTGACAACCCATACACAGCTGGGTTGGTGGAATCGCAGCATAACTAGCCTTCTCCACCGAGTAGTGACAATAGCGACAATCCAATTTCAAAGTGCCCGCATGAAGCTTATGACTGAAAGGGATTGGTTGTTTGGGTGCATAACCCACGTCGGTGAATTTGGGTGAGAAGTAGTAATCCACTCCAAAAAAGGTACCCACTCCACCCAACGTTACGAAGACGAGCAAGATCAATGGAACTTTGTTTGTCCATCGAGGAAAGATAACGGCCACGTCTGTTCCCTCTGTTACGTTTGGTTGCTATCACTAATTGACAAAAGCTTTCTCAACGACTCGAAACCCAAACGCACCCCTCATATCATCTTTTGCACGGGTATGCTTTGGGCTCAACTCGACTCCCGTCAACACTTCACTTTCCGCTAGAAATCCAATGCTGTATCTACTGATGTAATTGCCCTGATGAGATCGCTATCTTCGGTCACAAATTCGCATTCATACCCTCAATAGCGGCCCCCTTATAACATGCTTCCCTACCAGATGCAAGCAGCTTTCCGAAAAAACTCAAGAGTCCATACCCCCCAGTATTCCCGACTATTTCAGTCAACAATAGGAGCCTCGAACCAAAAGCCTCTGGGAACCCAACCTTCCCGAATGAGTGTACCGCCTTAAGACGCTGCGATACAGCTGTCAAGGAGAGAACTTTGCTGTAAGATGTGAATGCCTTACCCTGCTCTCGCAAAAGACACAGCATGATTGCAGCACGACTTCCCAAAAAGCACAGAAAAGAACCATCGGCCAAGGCGACTTCCCAAAAAGCGCAGAAAAGAACCATCGGCCAAGGTGGTCCATTCATCGGTCTCACTGTTTCTTGGCAAACTTTTCCCACAGTGTGTGCTGTGCTCGATGAAACAATTCAGCAATCCCTTCTCGGGTGCTATCAAAATAGCCAACCGGGTTCCCTTGTTTATCGGGCCTACCGCGAACTTGGCCCTTTTGATCCACAAGGATCAACTTGCTCGTGTGTGTAATATCCAGAAAGCTGGCCTTCTTCTTGGGTGTGCCCACAGCCACATGAAAGCCTTTGAGAGCCAATCGTCGGATCTTCTCAATCGGCCCTGTCAGAAATGTCCAGCTCCGAAGATCGGCCCCGAGCTTCTTGGCGTAAGCCCGCAAGCGTTTGGGAGTGTCGTAATCCGGGTCCACCGTGATCGCAAGCAAGCGAACTCCGATCTTCTGAAAGATAAACTTGTCTTGCAGCATCTTCATATGTCGCATCAACGGTGGACAGATCCCACTGCAGCGCGAGAAGAAAAATGCCACAACCGTAACCTGCCCTTGCAGATTTTTCAAACCAAAGGGCTTTCCGTTATGATCGGTAAGCTCAAAGGAAGGAAGCTGCCCAAGCACCGGAGGTGGCATGGGAATACGGCGCATGTAGTTACGCAACACAAAAGGTAAGATCAAAAATGTCAGAACTGCAATCCAAACCAAAGGATGCTTCAGTAGTTTTTTTTCATCCATACTTTTGATTGTCCATCAAATCAATTGATCGATCAACAAGCCCAGCGTCAGGACAGGCAAATAGATCAAAGAAGCAAAAAAGAGGCGAGGTGCCCAACGAGAGGGGCGAAGCCCGACAGCGGCGTGCAATGCAATCACAATCATCCAGCAGCCGAGGTTTAAGGCGATCACTGCATACAACCAGCCCCCCACTTGCAACGGGATCAATGACAGACTCGCGGGTAGCAACAAAAGAGAATAAAACAGTGCCTGATACCGCACCTGCTTTTCCCCTTGATTGAGAGCCACAAGCTGGACACCTGCGAGGGCATAATCCTTTTGACACATCACAGAGAGAGCGAGAAAATGAGGAAGTTGCCAAAAAACAAGGATCGCAAACAGACACCCACCAACCCAGTCGATCTGGTTGGTCACAGCCGTCCACCCAAGCAGAGGAGGCATCGCACCTGGAATAGTGCCCACCAGCAAAAACAATGTGGTGCGTGTTTTGAGGGGAGTATAAACCCAAACATAAAGAACCAGCGCCAAAGCGGCAAGGAAAGCAGTCAGCACGTTGATCGCCAAAGCAAGGATAACAACCCCAGCCACAGACAAGGTACCACCAAAGAGAAGAGCCTCCCACGGTTCCAAACGCCCGGCAGGAAGAGGCCTTTCGCGAGTGCGCTCCATCAACTTGTCGCGTTCACGCTCCAGATACATATTCAGCGCACAGCTACCTGCGATCACAAACGTTGTGCCGAGCAAAAGCAGCATCAGTCGCCAGAATCCGGTGTCTTTGGACACAGGAACAAAGTGCCCCTGTGCAGAGTCAGCCAACCAGTAACCACCGGCAGTCATCATCACACACATGGCAGTAATACGCGCTTTGGTTAAGGCAAGAAAATCACGCCAACGACTCGACTTTGTTTGGATTTGTTTTTCAACCATAAGGACAACACCATCTTGCTGAGTGATCACGATGAATGATGCTTCCTTGTCTAAGAAGCATCCCGTTCAATGAATCTACGACTTACCGACGAGCAGGTGCAGGACGTGGAGAGGTTGGGACCTTCGCTGAAACCGCAGGGCTCGACGGCTTTCTGACAGAGACAACACGGTTTGCGACTGCACCGCGCTTCTTTTTGTTCTTCCAGAACTGACAGTATTTATGCAATGTTCCGAAGGCTGTGCCACATTCGCGCTTCCAATGACGACGACGATGTTCACCCCGGGCTTTGCAATGTTTGAATGTAAAGTGGGCTCGGGACTTCCCAAGATCCATAGCCTTACAGGCTTTGGTGCGAGAGCGAGCTTCCAAACAGGAAGCTGTAATTCGAGAGATCGAGGCGCGACACAACACCTGCATCGCACCGCACATCTTATTCCACTTCATCACACGATCCATACAGCCACTCCAGGTCAATGTTTTCCCGGCAATCGCCATATCTTTTTGTGTTTGCTCAATCGTTCGAATGGAACGCTTCATGTTGCGAAACAAAAACACACCCAAAACAAGAGCCAATACAAAAATACCAGCCACAACTCGATACCCGTAATGACGACGGGGCTTCGCGCTGGGGACGGCTGCTTCCTGTTCTTGCGGGGTGACTGCTTCCTGTTCTTGAGCGGCTGCTTCTTTCTTTTGTTCTGACACAAAGTCCTCCTTTTCACAACACCGAACAGTGCGAGGCTTTCTTCCTTCGCTGAAAGCGCTCCCCATAGGTCACACTTCAACCCTTCTGTCAAGCAGACTGCCGACAAAAACACCTGAAACTATCGATATAATTGAATTTGAGAGGAAGAGTCGAAAGGCTGGTATCGGAGTCAATCCCCATATGCCACACAAAAGCTGGCAAAAGCTGGTA
>JALTMC010000705.1 GCA_027005175.1 Myxococcales bacterium | reverse complement strand
CATCACTCGCTTTCGCGCCACCTCCTCCTACGATACTGGAATAGCTTCCTATCGCAATGTTATTTTGGCCTCCAAGGACGACAGTGTTCTGTCCAAGTTTCGAAGGACCCTCTCCAGCCCTATTGCTTCCTCCTCCGACCACAACACTGTAGTCTCCAGCAGCAGTGTTGCCACGGCTACTACCACCACCACCGACCACGTGGCTATACTCACCTGACGCAGTATTCGTATGCCCACCCGAGATCGAAGCGTACGCACCAGATGCTCTATTGGCACGACCTCCTACGATCACAGCAAACCTATGTTTTGGGGTGTTGCTTGTGGGGAAAGTAGTATTTCCAGCTCCTCCCGCGATCGTGGAAAAGTCTTGATTGGCTTGATTCCCAACAACACTTCCCTTGTCGGAGCCTCCACCGGTAATACTGCTATAGTTACCAGCGGCGATGTTGCGGGCTCCACCTGTAATACTGCTGTATTCTCCTGTTGCTTTGTTTCCGAATCCCGCAGAGATCGAGGCCCACTTTCCATCTGCCGTATTTCCAAACCCTCCAGAAACAGAGGAGAACTCTTTGTTGGCTTGGTTCCCACTACCACCTGTCACAACAGCACCTTTCGCTTTGGCCATATTATTAAAACCTCCAACAACAGCCGCTACTGACGCACCGATGCTATTCCCCTCTCCCGTGATCAAGCCGCTATGACTCGTGTATTTGTGGTATCGACCTACAATAATATTATGCGAACCTTCTCGTGTATATGTTTCGTTTTCTTTCTTCTCATTATAACCCACAATAAGATTTCCAAATCCGTTTCGAACCGGGGTCTTTCCCCCTTTCTCTGCGGGATCTGTGGCCTCGATATGCAGGTTGGCTTTACGCACAGTGATCCGCCCCCCCCTCTTTCCCACTTCGTCCTTTACTTCTAGATATTTTTGTAACAATTTCAGATAGGGTAGCACGGACTTCAGTTGGTTGGCTGTCTCTTTGTCGATGCCTGTTCCTGCCTCTCCCTGTAACACATACACCTGACCAAAAGACCGACTGGCACCACCCACGATACAGGTCAGGGCAAACATTCCCGCCACCAAGGCTGGCTTCAATGTTGTAAGATTAACTTTGCGCATGAGGTCTGTTCCTCCCTCTTCAAACTTTATATTGATTGTAAGTTCCGGTAATTTGGTACGTTCAATCTGGCAGCTCTCCAGTTGTAGCAAGCCTCTCCCTTCAAAGATCCAGTACCTCTGAAATCGTGTGGGCGAAAGCCTCGCGCCTACAGGCAACGAAGCACCCGAAGGATCTTTGGGTGCTTGGGTGCTACCATCTCCCTTGATGGATACAAGCACAACCGAATTTCCCTGTTCAGCAACCTGCTCAGGTATCACTTCATTCGGGCTCTCGGGCAATCCTTCCTTGTGACCTTCAGAAGAAGAGCCGTCTGTGGCTTCTGAAACTCCTTCACAACGGTGATTAAAACACCGAAGTTCACCACAGTCTTTGTCGTTGGCACAAGGCCACCCTTGCCGACTGGGAAAAGGAGTGACGCATGCGGCATGAAGGAGCCACCCTATCACTGTCATACCGAGCAGCCAGTGACGGTGCAGAAGCCTCCTTTGCCACCAGGGTGGGGGGCGTAACAGGAACATTTTTTACCTTTCAATGTCTCGAATAGATCCGGCTGTAAAACACATACATTCCCAAACAATGTACAGGCCCAGCCCTTTCAGAGAAAGTTTCTCCCCAGATCAACCTCACAGAGTTGAACTTAAGACCAGCGAAAGAGATCATGGCCTACAGTACCATAGCAACCAAAGTATCAAGCACAAACCCCCTTCATTTGACCAATCCTCGACATGCAGCATCGTTCGAATACTCGTGAATCATTCGGGATAAAGAAAAGAATCATTCGGGATAAAGAAAAGAAGCAACAAACTTGATCTAGATCATGCGAACTCTAGCTCTAATTCACTATGCTTAACTATCGGGTGGTTCTCCAACAGGTCATGCTCCTGTGGGAGAACCTACATACTGTGGAAAAGGAGAGCAAAATGAGCAGGCACAACATGACAATACGATGGTTTGGACTTGGATTCTTTTTCTTGCTTCTCTCGGTTGCTTTGCCACAGCCGACTTATGCACAAAAGATAAATATGCCCAAAGCTCAAGTTCGCTACCTGTGGCACTGGCTCAAAGCTGTCGCACGACACCCCACCCCACCCTACAAACCATCCAAATAACATCCTCACTCGACTCGCAGCTCTGTGTAGGCAGTAGAATAAGTCGTTAAAGCGGTCTACTCCCCCCGCAACATCACGGTCAAAAGGAGCACCCCTTATGGGTGAATGGCCGTGACACTCGGTCGTTGGCTTTCACTTTCACTCAAAATTATTTATCAACTCCGCGATAGATACGAAATCTGGAATCCTGTGCATGAGTTCATCTGAAATCTTTTTAGGAAATGCTCCTAATGCATCCTCCACATTAATGTGATTCTTTCTTGGATGAGTATGCCCTAACTCTTTCATCATAGCAAGTAGACAAGAACTAGGATCTCGATATGTATCTGTAAACTCCGTATTGTCAAGGACAAGAGGGTTCGGAGAACAATTTTCTAAAAACGACCTTAATGTGTTTTCTTCTACTTGCTTTGCCGCTAGTCGTTTAATAACTTGCAACTGGTCAAAGCATGAAATAACAATGGATTCCCTATTCCAGCGAATGAACTTTCCAAAAACATGTTCTGGATCTACATTTGTATAGGTTCTGAGTTCAGTCGTCCAGCTATCCTCAGCTTCTAAGAGCCACTTCTTTGAATGCTCCCTCACACCAACCTTCTCAATTTTTGGACAACATTCATAAGCTCTGTCCGCATCAGCGATACATACCAGCTTATCGATTGGCCCACGAGAGCGAGGATTTAGAATCCCTTTCTTTCTCGCAATTGCCCAGTCAATATTAACAAATTGTTTAAACCCTCCATATCCTTTAGCGGTGTCAGAATAGATTCTTCTTTCAATGGAGTAATCAGTCACTGGTACCCTATTTTTGACTCTTTTCAATGCTCTTTCAAGATTCTGATAGTACTCATCTTCCCAGCATAAAAGAATATTCATAGATGGTCCTCTAGTTCTTTATTCGATGGATCTAATTGCCCCTTTTCACGCAACTCTGATAGTTTGTACTGTTTTCTCCAAACTTCAAGCATTTCTTCGTCGAGTTGCTCTATCGAAGTTCCTCTTTCTGTAGGCTTACATATATGCAAGCTCTTTGCAGGTTCCGTTAAATAATCAAGGATGTTGTCAGAGTGTGTTGTCATGATAACTGTTGTGTGTTGGGATTTATCTTCGAGTAGACTTACGAGTCTATGAATTGCAGATGGATGAATATGCACACCAGGTTCATCAAAAGCCAATGCTGCTGCCAAATCAGGTACTAAGATAGCCGAGAGTAAGCATAGGTAACTAATCATTCCTTCTGACATTTGCTCAGCATACATTTTCACGCCTGGAAATCTTTCATCTTCCCAAGCTAAGACGATATATCCTCCACCAGGATCTGGTGGGAAAAAGAGCCTTTTTACAAAAGGAAATTCTGAAATGAAGTGTTTTTTCAATTTGGGCCATGAAGTATCGGGGTATTCTGTACTTAGAGAATACAGAGCAGTGATTAAATCGAAACCTCTCATGCCGATTCTAGGAGTTGGAGCAAAGTATTGAGATTTTCTTGGGGAAACATCTTGCTCCCTAGAATCTCTTGCCCAAGATGGAGAAGTCAAGAATCCTGGGTATACTCGGGTTAATTCAATGACTTCCTTTACATGGCCAAGTGTGGGATAAAATGCAGCTTGCTGAATGGAACGTACTGCAAGCTCCTCTTGAGCAAGTACGACTTTATCAAATTCTTTTGATTGAATATTAAGAACTTCTGCATTTGCTCCTTTTCTATTGAGCACAGTTAAAGGTTTGTCATGGCCTCTTTTTTTTACTTTAATTGTTTCACTTGAAATACTCAAACGACGATCTCTTTCTGTGAACAATAAAGAATATTCTACTGGTACCTTTTCAGGCCCTGTCGGCCACCCCTCACTCGATTCTATTGTAATATTGATATAAATATCATCTTTTTCACCAGCTGTTCTTATTTGCTCTACTCCTTGTCTTTTTTTATAGATTGCATCCTGAAAGCCATGACCCATTGCATAGGAGAGTAGGTCTAGAACTTCGAGAATCGAAGACTTCCCAGAGCAATTTGGACCAATTAAGACAATTGGGCTTCCTTGCTCTGCTCGCAAAGTTACATCTCGAAGTAACTTGAAATTTTTTATGTGAATTTTGGAAATCATTCTGTCTAGAAGCTCCTACCTCTTTGATGACCTGCAATTCCTGGGATAGCCGATTACCTAATTCTGAGCATGCCACAATTAATATGTAAATACAATAACCAAGATATGAAGATCAAGTCGCCAGGGCGGTTCCCCAGCCCCAATGCCTACACAACCGAACGCACCGTTCGGTATCCGGCGGTTAATGAAGAGCACGCAGGACATTTGCTATGATGCCTGATACTGATTTCAGAGTGTCTTTTCAACCGAAACATTGATGTTTTATCGTCATCATCAATTCTTTCACAAGCAAAGGTCCATGCGAAGCCTTTGACGTTGCCAAAGTAGCAGTCTTTGACCCACGATGCGTTCTTTTTGAAATGCCCGAAGGGATAGGGTTCCGTCTCTCCCACCGAGCTGATGCCCAATGCAGGGGCTTGCAAGCCGTAGCAGAGCGTTCGTTAATCGTGTGCAAGAAAAAGAAGGGTAAAGTTTGCAAGCCGTAGCAGAACGTTCGTTAATCGTGTGCAAGAAAAAGAAGGGTAAAGTTTGCAAGCCGCAGCAGAGCGTTCGTTAATCGTGTGGGATAAAGTATTATTTTTGGCCTTGCCAGAGGACGCCGATCCAGGCGCCGAAGTATGCGGAGAAGAGGGCAAAGAAAGCGAAGCCGAGAGCGGCCATAAAGTAGGTAATGGGCTGTGTGCTTTCCACCTCTTTGCATTCTGCTCTTGGGAACCAGTTGACATAGGGAACTTTTGCAAGTGTGACATTGAAGGCAGGGATGGTGTTACTGCTAGAGAGTAAGCAAACTTTTTCTTTGGTTTTGGTATCAGGTCGGGTCATGATGTGATGATAAATACATGCCTGATCTGCGTGTAGATCCTTGCACAATGGACGATAGCCAAAGAAAGACATCTGTCGATCCTTTTTGCTCCAAAGTGCATACACGCGAGCATACAAAGGAGCACAATAGCGGCCTAAGGGGTACCATGATTCAAACTTAGAGCCCCACTTATCGCCGGGTTTCGCCGTTGGACTTGATAAGATCCGACAGGCTTTCGGTTTACCCTTAAGTTCTGTATGTTCTTGAATAACGATGCAGCTTCGCTTCTCTCCGCTGACAAGATCTCGACACAAAGGATAGTAACCAGCGGAAGCCACACGAGTTTGGGTAGAAACTCGATACAACAATACACCCATTGATTTATCTTCTTTGCAGTTTGACAACGCAAACCAGTCCTTGTCTTTTTGACCTATCGAGAGTTTGGAGGGTGGCATAATTCGATTGGGCATTAATCGACACACTGTGTTGCCAGCATGAGTCTCCAAACGAATGCAGCGTTGTGCGTTGTTTTTGGCATTCTTGCAAGCGGGAAACAACATGGCGTTGTTTTCGGGGCGAGCCACATTATAACCTACGTATTTTTTGGAGACCTGCCCACTCAAGAATCCCCCTGCAACAAGAGCAAGAAGAAGAGCCAAGCCCACTCCATACGTACTCTCACGCCGGGTGTCGCCAGGACTGAGTCGAGCAGTCAACATATGTGTGACAAAGAAGCCCACTTGAGGCAAAAGTAGAAGCGCAAACAAAAAGTAATTTTCATGTTGTTCTGTGACAACAAGAGTGGGGTACAATTTCCACAAGAAATAGAAGATCACGGCAGCGATACCGGCAGACACAACCGCATTGATCGCAACCCAAGAAGGTTGGACGTGAGTGGGTAGGAAATCCAGATCTTCCGCACCCAGTTCTTTCTTCATCGTATCAATCAAGGTATCGTAGGACTCCGCACCCTCGACCTTAAGTAGACCTGCGATTTGAGTCAGCGCACTCATCTCAGTGCGTTTGACACCCGACCAGCCTCCTACGGCCTCAGCAACAGACTCACTGAGATAGATGATGTTGTTCTTGAAGTTGGGCTTTGTATACTTTAAAATCGCTGCCGTCAGACGCATTCCATCAATAAAGAAGTCGTCGGATGGACGTGTTTCATTGTGCAGCCAAACAGAGAGAATGCCTGCCCCACGCCCTTCTGTCAGACCGTTCTCCTCTGCGATTTCAAGAATCCTTTCCACAGCTGCGTCTTGAAATTTCCCATCTGCCCAAGCCACATAAATCAGAGGGAAGATCGGCAGTAAATGTAACGTATCTTTGTCGAGTTGCAGATGTTTCATGGCTCGATTCAAACGAGGATTTTTCTGAATCATCTGCATAAAGATTTCAGTGGACATGTGAATCTCCTTCGAAAATAAGTGACATCAAGTCGCAGTTGCACAGAATACTTGATGTTGAGCCACCCCCACATTAGGTGTGACAGGACATCTCTCTTACATCTCCCTATTTTGATGAAATAAAAAAAACCCTCGTTGGCGAAACGCATGTCATAGGTTGATTTATATCAAGAGCCATGTCATAGGTTGATTTATATCAAGAGCCATGAAAGAGGAGGCTCTGAGGAGATGAAGAAAGACCACAATCCAGCCCACAAGTCTTGCTGCAAGTGTAAACAAGTCAGACTATCACTCTCCGTGTAGAAAAGAGACCGCAATCCAGCTCATAAGTCTTGTTATGGGAAGCCCCGATACTGTCAAGACAGTTTGCTGCCATAGAAGGGAGGCCACAATCCAGCCCACAAGTCTTGTCGTGGGAAGCAGAAACGTGCATAATCCCACCACCAACAACTGGATGTTTTACCAGAAGTTGCGTAAAGCCCCTTCCAGATCGCGGCCCCGGAAGAATCTATAATATCGCAGATGGGGGAGGGAAAGAACTCTATCTTTGTTCCCCGAAAAAAAGGCTTGACTGGTATGATTTGGTTTCGTTCTTTGTGTGGTTTGTGTTTGATGACACTGGTATGCTTTGTCCTCTCCTGTGGTGCAAAGACAACACAGCAAGAGGAAAAAAGAGAGCAAGCAAGACAAGAAGCTACGCCCGAGACTCACCTTCCGGAGGAGCCTCCTAGAGCAAGAGAATCGCAGGATGCTGCTGGTGACGATCGAGCTTCTTCAGAGAGTACTGCACCGTTTCATCGCCCCTGGAATATGGCGCATCGAGGTGGTCTTGGCTTGTACCCACAAAGTACAATCGTCGCATACTCCAGCGCAATCAAGGAGTACAATGTTGATGTGTTGGAGATGGATCTTCAGAAAACAAAAGACAACATCATTGTGGTTCAGCATGATACAGAGATGCGCAAAACAACAAACTGCGACAAGAATGTCCCTCAACTAACATTTGCAGAGCACCAAAAGTGCAATGTTGTTGCGAAGTTTAAACCTCACGCCGACATTCCCAATCGATTTAAAGGGACCTTTCATCCACATCCCTCGTTGGAGCAGATGTTCAAAACATTTCCCCATCGCCTCATGAACATAGAGATCAAGCAGCACAGTCCATCATTGGTACCGGAGTTGGTAGCGTTGATTCGGAAGTACAAACGGGAGAAAACGATCGTTGTCATATCGTTTGGCTCTATCGCCCTCAACGAATTTCGAAAAGCAGCTCCAGACATAAGAACAGGGCTTACAATCGGTGAGAGCCTTGCTTTTCTGGATGCGCGTGACGACAAGAATGACTGGGCAGACTACCGGGCTCCCGGTATGGCCTTACAGGTACCTGCGGATAAACTATCTGCAAAAATAGTCCGAGATGCCCACTCCAAAGGCATTGAAGTTCACCCCTGGACCATCAATGACAAAGCTACCATGATAAAGCTTCTCAACATGGGTGTGGATGGAATTATTACGGATCGCCCAGACCGCATGGCTGACGTTCTCAAGGCAAGAAAAACAAATCCTTGACACCCGACCTCTCTAAAAACTCCACAACCTGAAGATGCTCTCTCTAAAATACTGACCGGTTTGCTGCCGATCGTAAGAACAGACATTGACGTCGTCTGACTTCGCTATGCCTTTTCAAATAGCGAATGTGCCTCGGCGGTGTGCCTTGCCAGGCTCGCAATGGAGTGACGTCACCCGATCCATCAAACCGGGAGATTGCCTCTTTCATCGGATGTTATCGTCCCTTCTCGCAATGGAGTGACGTCACCCGATCCATCAAATCGGTCTGCGTCCTAGCTCCGTCGCAATCACTGTATCGATTCTGTCGTAATCACCGTATCAATGGCATCATCCACACACAAAAAAACGTAGAGAGACCCCATCGGCCCGCTCTCTTCTCTGGGTTGGTGCAGAATAACAGATCGCTGTATTAACATACGATTTATCCCTTTTACATATATTTAACACTTAAAGGAAAGAAGCGACACACTCTTTTTACAAAGTTCGCGCAGATTGGGGTCAAGCAACAAGGAAGCTGCGTGAAGGAGCAACTTCACCTCATCAAAGAAAGTACCCAAACCCAAGGAGTTTTATGATGTGTCGAAATCACAAAGAGCAGGCTCAGGCCAAAGAAGCAGACAACAACACTTGTTCCAACTGTGCGTACCGTCAACGTCGGCGGCGCTCGAAACGCAAATTTCTTAAATTTTTCCTATTCGTGGGGCTACTGTGGGCAACAGCAACCATTAGCTACCGGCATGGGGGGAAGATTGTAGGTTTTATCAAGATGAAGAAGATCTCGAAAGAGATGTCTCTCACATGGCAACAAAAAGACCGATTGATGGACACCTTCTTTGCAGTGAGGCAAAAGGCCTTTTCCCAACGCAAGGAGTTGAAGAGGCTCAAGCAAGGATTTTATAAGTTGATGGACAAAGAGAACTTGACCCAAAAAGAACTCAACACGTTTATCAAGCAGAGCATGGCTACGATAGAAAAGATGGCTCTGGAGCACAGTGCCTCCTTACTCAAAGCTCGCTCCATCTTGTCGCCATACCAACGGAAACTATTGATCGTTCGTCTGCAACAAATGGAACGTCAACACAACCGACGACACTGGCGTCGTTATCGAAGCTATCGAAGCCAAAGAGACGATCACCAGAACGCTGAAACAGAAAACTACAACAAAGCCCTCTCCTACAGATATGCTGTTAAAGAAGTGAAATCCCCATCCTATGGAGGCATTCGTAAGGGGCAAAAAGAAAAGCAGTCTGCTGCAACACCCCCTCCCCATCCAACAACTCGTCCCACAACACTCGTTAGATAGCTCGGACAGAGAGAAGACGAGGAAGACGTTTGAACCAAGTCTTGTAGAGTTTGATATATTGGCTCCGATAAGGAGAGGAGGGAGCATCGAGATGAATGGCTTCCTGCAAAACCTTTTGGGCCTCGTCACGCTTCCCCATCTTGTACAAGATCTTTGCTTTGAGCTGAAGGTAGCGAGGAAACTTCGATAGCATCTTCAAAGCTTTGTTGATCTCTTTCAAGGCGCGGGAAAGCTCAGGCTTGGGTGCCACATACAAAGCTTTCGCGTAATGAGCATGCAAGCGGAACATAGCGGGGTGCATTTTCAAGCCCTGTCGAAAAAGTTGATGAGCACGCTCTGCTTGATTTAAGTGAAGCAACGTAACCGCCAAATAGCGCCGCAAGCTCCCACGATAAGGGAGTGAACGGATCGCTTTTTCAAAGAGACGACGAGCTTGCGTATATTGTTTTCGCTGAAAAGAAATACGCCCTAACCAATCATAAGCACCCATCCATTGAGAATCGAGCTTCATCACTTGCTCAAATTTGGCTTGCGCCAACTTGTAACGCTTGAGGAAAAAGAGACACCGACCCATGCCCGCAAGAGCCATCGCACGGTGCTGTGGCGAGAGTTGTTTGGGTGCCATCTTTTGAACCATCTGAAACTGGAATAAGGCATCATTGTATCGCTGCAATGCCAGCAGCCTATGCCCATAAATGATGCGAAACGACGGAAGTTTCAAGTTCTGACGATGACGTCCTCGATAGGTAGCGAGCAGGGACGTCAAGCCCCAGAAATCTTCAAAATCGTTGTAAAGCACACGAGCGATGTTATTTCGAGTATAGCCACTGCTTTGGTTGTAGAGTATTCGCAGTTTGAGGACACCGTTATAGTTACCGAGGTGAGCCAGGGTAAGAGACGACAAAATCGCAAGATTTTTGCCCAGGGAGAGGGAACCATTCGAGAGGATCTGACGTACAGCCTTTGTTACAATTTTTTTGCGCAACACCCTATTTTCCGCTCCCAGGTGTCCCAAGAACAAAGCAGCACGCAATCGAATCTCGGAGTTGGAGTGTTTGAGCAAGGGAGTGACCAAAGGAACGTCTTGCAATGTCACAGAACCTGCCCACTCCATCCGACCATCCCACACAAACAGCTGACGTACTCCAAGTCGGAGTAGACGCTTCATGGCAGCCTCTCGAAACTTACGCTTGCGATGGAGGAGTTGGAGGAAAGGCCTACGACCTTCCTGATCGCCCCATACAATCAAAGAAAACGCAGCCAACAATCGAATACGGGGGCTAGAGTGATGTAGCATGGACGACGCAAAGCGCCTTCCAACCGAGTCGGCCAGCATTCGCAACCGGCTTTGTTTGGAGTGAGAGCAGAGGAGGATCCAAGCCTTTACACCAACCTCTCGCATTGCCGCGTTGGAGTGGGTAATTAAGGCTATTAACTTCACCAATGTGGTGTGGGCAACATTAGAGCCTGTGCGACGATATTTGTTTACATTCAGACTTAAAGTCATCTTTCTCCAGGTTGGTGCCAGTTGTTTGACATCATGCTGAAAATCATCGCCTGCTGCCAGGTATCGATAGGACCAAAGTAGCTTCTGTTGAAGTGGCAAGCGGGTGTGTTGTGTCAAGCGTAAGAACTGTGAACGAAATGCCTGGTCCGACCGGTCAATGGCATAGGTGAGTGCGTGAAGAGCAAGCTGCTCACGACGCTCTTTTCGAAGAGTTCGAACCAAGGATAAAAGTCGCTTCATCCGGACCTGCATGAACCCTGATTTTCGACGAAAAGCGTACACTGCAAACCGGTTGAGCCGATCATAGGCTCCAACCCAAATTTGTTGTTGGCCGAGGGTCACACGTGTATGTGTCTCTCGTGGATAACGTTTGGTTGATGAGGTAAAGATCTGATGATGAAACGAATAACGCCATCGAAATCGCCCATCTGCCAGACGATAAATCGACAAAGAGCCCTCTTGCCCAAGAAATGCGAGTTCTTGTTTTTGTGGATCGACAGCGACTGGAGTTGGACCGTGGTCCCCAATTTTTCGGCGCCATAGCAGCTGGCCTTTCGAGAGAGACCGTGCAACCAACATGCCGTGATTCCCAACATAAAGAATACGCTGCCCCACAATCTTCAACCCAATGGCTTTGTGATAAGAATGTGTAGCCCGTTGCCCCACCAGCATCTCGCGCTTGGATGGTGAAACTTCACCATAAACTCTCCACAAAGACTTGCCTTGCTGAGCACCCAGCGCAATGATCTGCCCCGACACAATAGCGACGATGTATTTCCCTTTTGCTGCCAGACCCATCACAGGCCAACGAAAAAACTTCTTCCACAACAATCGACCCTTGTTGTCGTAGTGATAGAGGTAGTTATCCCAACCCGAAACGGCCACACCTTGGGACGTCTTAATGTGAGGAAAGACATCCTTATTACCAAAAA
>JALTMC010000704.1 GCA_027005175.1 Myxococcales bacterium | reverse complement strand
CCTTCTATCATCCTCATCGTCTTAGGGGATGTGGTGCGTGTGAGCGTGGGAGCGGACGGGATTCCGTTCCAGGTGACGGCGTTCGAGAACGAAACCATCGAGTCGCTGCGCAACACGATTGCCGACAAGCTGGAAAGCGAATGGCCTTCCGTCCATCGCCAATGGGTAGAGATGGAAGGCGACCTTATGGCTCTGCCCATCACCTCCATTACGGCAGTCCAGGCGAGCAACTCCTATGTATACGATTTCTCTGTAGATACCGACGAGAACTTCATCGCAGGCATGGGCGGGATCTGCTGCCACAACACAGATGCGGACGTTGACGGAAGCCATATCCGCACGTTGTTGCTAACCTTTTTCTTCCGACACTACGAAGATATGATTCGCAGAGGCCACCTCTATATCGCCCAACCCCCCTTGTATAAGGTGAAGCGCGGTCGCAAAGAACAGTACCTCAAAGATGACAAGGCTTTTGAAGAATTCCTGTTCAACAAAGGTTGCGATGATGTCACCCTCTTGTTGAAGAATGACAATTCGCTGGCAGGGGACGAACTCAAAGAACTCGCCTATCGTATTCGTCGATACCAACAACTGCTTCAAACCATCGAACGTGTTGATAGTCGCGCACTTTCAGCCATGATGCGAGCCATCGACGACGATGACTCCAATCATGACTGGAGCAGCCTGATTCACGATCACGACGCTCTTCATCAACTGGGAGAACGTACGAAACAAAGCTTCGCACAACGCTATGGTGAAGAAACGTACTTTGAATACCAACTCGATCGGGACGAAGAGCATGGCGCATGGCGCGTACACTTCATCACCAAAGTGAATGGTATCAAACAAGAATTCTTTATGGACCAATTTCTCGTTGAATCTCCAGAGTTCCAGGAACTCCAAAACGCTGCTCGCTTCAGCCTGTTAGGGGCCCCACCCTACCGCCTCCAGCGAAAAGAAGAGATCATGACAGCCGACAACGTCGAAGCCATCGTCGATCTCATCCTAACTGTGGGTCAAAAAGGCCTCGATATCCAACGCTACAAAGGCTTGGGAGAGATGAACCCCGAACAACTCTGGGAAACCACCATGGACCCCGAAGTCCGCACCCTCCTCCAGGTCAAACTCGACGATGCCAACTACGAACAAGCTGACGAGATGTTCTCCACCCTCATGGGTGACGTCGTCGAAGTTCGTCGTAAATTCATCGAAGACAACGCCCTCAATGTCCGAAATCTGGACATTTAAAGAAACAAAGACCCCATCAAAAATGGCACAGGTGTGCTACCACCGAGAACACTGCCCCTCCTCAACAACATACCTTTTCGATTCAACAGCATTCCTTCTCGATTCAACAACATACCTTTTCGATTCAACAACACGACAGACCTCACAAACACCTTTTTTCTTTTTTATTGTAAAAAATGTGGAATAAAGATCGGGTCTCCTCTTGTTCTCAGGTCATAACGAAGAGTGGAGTGTCGTCCTGACGCTCTTTATATTCCCAGGTTTTGAGAGGGCAACCATCCATCAAGCTCATGCATGAGAGACGGAAAGCCCAACCCCTATCTACAAGTTAGGATTTGTTGGCTGGGTTCATAGACCCACAACCAGACAGAAAAATCGGCTTGTAGTTCTTTCAAACAGGGACTCGAACCAACAACCTCTCACAGAGAAGGAAGTGCAATGATGAGCCAAAAAAAGAAGGCAAACAAACTCCTATTGCAGTCATACGAAGAGCAAATACATACTCTTCAAGAAAGCAGGATACCTACACCTCCTACAAAAACAAAATTTCGCGATGACAAAAACAAGAGCCTTCACAGCAAAGCTCTTGATGAAAACATGGAGGAATCTTTTGAAGAAGCAACTGTATCTTTCATAAGTCGATGTCTTCAGGAGAAGAAGTCTGGCAATACAACGGAAAGATATGTGTTGCCGAGCCTCCATACCAAGTTCGACCGGAGTAACCACCAAGCTGTCCACATCTCTCACAGTGGACCATCCAGTGGGTGTGGTCATGTTGGCATTGTTGCTTCAAGTACAAAAGTTGAAGAATTTGAAAACCTTCAAAGTTCCGCTTGAAGCAATATCTACTACGGATCTCTAATCTATTTACCCTGAGGACAAACAGTATGAAAAAGTATGAGCAAGTATTCGAAAACAACCGCGCATGGGTCGAAAGCGTAAAGAAAGAGGATGCTAATTTTTTTGAAAAACTAGCAAAGGGTCAAACCCCTGAGTTCTTGTACATCGGGTGTTCTGACAGTCGTGTTCCCGCCAACGTGATTATGGGTCTAGAGCCAGGTGATGTCTTTGTTCACAGAAATATCGCTAACGTTGTTGACAATATCGATGTCAACGCAAACTCTGTCATCCAATATGCCGTTGAAAATTTGGGGGTAAAGTATGTTGTTATTTGTGGACACTACGGTTGTGGTGGTGTTCAAGCAGCAATGCAGCCCGTAGACATGGGACTCATGAACGGCTGGCTACGAAATGTCCGAGATGTCTATCGTATTCATCGCGACGAACTCAATAGCATCACAGATGAAGACGCCCGCTACCGACGCTTGATCGAACTCAATGTCCAAGAACAATGCATTCAGGTCATCAAAAGCTCATGGGTTCAAAAAAGCTTTCTCAAAAATGGATACCCAACCGTACATGGCTGGGTTTATGACCTGGCTGACGGCCTACTGAAAGATCTTGAAATAGACTTTCGCAAACACCTGGAAGGAATTCGAGAGATCTACAAGCTCGACTTCTAAACCAAATGATTCATATTGCCCTTCGCAACAACGAACAATATTGAGTTCCCCCTCACTCTTCCCTGAAGCTCCCCTCACTCTTCCCTGAAGCTCCCCTCACTCTTCCCTGAAAGAATCCAGCATTCTTCTTTGACACAACCCCCTCATTCTTCCTTGGAGTGTCCTCCCATTTTGATGATAGCTCGCTTGAAGGACAGATGTATCTATGGGGCAAAAAAGTTCGGATGGGGCAAAAAACCCCACCTCTAACCCATAGGAATTACACTTATTGAAAAGAAGCAGAAGAAAAAACTCGCACTATTTAAGTTTTAAACAATGTGGAATGCATCTTGCTAATGGGGGGCGAGATTGTATTTGAGAGATCGCGTTGTGGTACGAAGGTTTTCTTTATGAAGATGGATAAGAAATGAGCAGTAGAATCCAAACTTGTTTGTTTTTTCTGGTACATTTCACAACACAAGCAGTCTTATATCAAAAGCCTGACTCCCTAGGGATCGTGGTAGCGAGATCTGTCCCTAGCGCGAGAGATCCAAAGTCCCCCTCAGGGTTCAAATACAATCCCTTTCTCTACAATCTACAGAAAGCTCTTATGGAAAAGTAAAAAGAGCGACATTCTCTTCCCCCATAGCAGAAACGGATAGGTACAACCCAAATGAAGAATGCACAAAAATCGAGTTGGAAATCAGATTTAGTTTCTGGTTTTCTCATCTTCCTTATTGCGCTCCCTCTATGTCTTGGTATCGCCATGGCAAGTGGAGTTCCTCCCATTGCCGGGATTATTACCGCCATCATCGGAGGGATTTTGGTCAGTTTTTTGGGCAGCGCAACTCTCACCATCAAAGGTCCAGCTGCCGGGCTCATCGTCATCACGTTGGGGGCCGTACAGGAGTTAGGCGGAGGAGATATGCTGCGAGGCTATAAGCTAGCCTTAGCTGTAGGAGTTATCGCCGCCGCACTTCAAATCGTGATGGCCCTTTTGCGTGTCGGCTCCCTTGGAGAGATGTTTCCATCCTCTGTTGTACACGGAATGCTTGCAGCCATCGGTGTGATCATCTTTTCCAAGCAGATCCACTTGGTGATGGGGATGACCCCCCACGGCAAAGAACCCCTCGAACTTCTTCGAGAGATACCTCATAGCTTGATGCATATGAATCCAGCTATCTTTTTAATCGGAGGAGCGAGCTTGCTTGTTCTTTTCTTATTTCCTTTGCTTCCTTGGAAAAAAATAAAATCGATCCCTGCCCCCCTTGTTGTTTTGTTAATCGCGATTCCCGCATCGATAGGATTTCACCTCGCAACCAAGCACGATTACAATTTCGCAGGTTCACTGCACCACTTGGGTCCCCAGTACCTCGTACAACTTCCCGGAAACTTACTCAACGCCATTGTTTTTCCAGATTTTTCTCAGATCTGGACATTGACCTCTATGAAATATATCGTGATGTACTCCCTGGTAGGTACAATCGAATCACTTCTCAGTGTAAAAGCTGTGGACGCCTTGGACCCCGTACACCGAGAGTCCGATCTCAACAAAGACTTACTAGCGACAGGCGTTGGCAATGTGCTCGCCTCATCCGTCGGTGGACTGCCCATGATCTCTGAAATCGTTCGCAGCTCCGCCAATATTGACGCTGGAGCCAAATCCAGGATGTCAAACTTCTTCCATGGAACTTTTTTGCTTCTCTTTGTTGTTCTATTTCCATCGTTACTCAAACAAATCCCCTTAGCTGCACTCGCTGCAATGCTGGTCTATACAGGACTTCGCCTCGCCTCTCCCTCCGAATTTGTAAAAACATTTCAGATTGGAAGCGAACAGTTACTCATCTTCCTTGTGACCTTTCTAACAACCCTGGCCACCGACCTACTCATCGGTGTGGGTGTTGGGATTCTGTTAAAGGTAATCATCCATCTACGCAATGGTTCCTCTCTCAAGGATCTATTTTCTTTGCAACACAAACATGAAGAAGAAGGACAGCAAGTCGCGATAAGGCTTCAGGGTGCAGCTATTTTCACAAACTATTTATCACTGCGAAAAAAGCTTGATCTCGCCCATCAATCCAATAAGCTTGTGATCCTGGACTTCAGCGAAGCTCCCTTGGTCGACCATACAGTGATGGAGAAGATACATCACCTTCAAGGAGAAGGACGAGCTATCGAAATTCAAGGTCTCGACAAACACGACTCCTTGAGCAAACATAACCTGTCCGCCAGGAAAAAGGTAACCTCATGACAAGTCTATCTCAAACATCACAGGCAAAATCACAAGTAGACTTTGCAGAAGAGAGCAAAACCTCCTTGCAAGAGATGGTACATGACGTCGCCCATCTTCTGCCAGGCCAAGCGCCCATTGGTGCCTTTGTCCATCACAATACGCTTCATGTCTTTGAGCACCTCCCTTTTCATGAAGCTGTCAAAAAAGCACACACCATTTTTGGTGCCAATCCCTATATGAGCCTTGAAGAATTCCGCGAGGCTCTCCGCGAAAAACGTATCCAATTGTCCGATATCGATACCGTGCTCAAGGAATGGTATCCGGAAGAGGAGAATCTTCCCGCAAATATCACACGAAAGCAGCTCTACCGCACGGCTTTGCGATATCCCCTGGAGACAAGTGATGAGGCCCACATCCTTTGGACTCTCCATCAAAAAAAACTGTTGGAGCATTGGCCCAAAGAGGCCGCGAAAGAAGAGGCACAAGCATGGTGCCAAGAGGCTCAATCGTTTCTTGAAGATCGTTTGACACACGAAGATCCAAAGAACATCCTCTCCCGATTTTGTTCGTGGGAAGAGAAAGCAGAGCTTGAAGCCCACCTCGGATGTTCACTTTCTCCCTCACACCTGTCCAAAGCTCTTTCGAAGTGCCCCACCTCACTGGCACTTCGCTACTTATGGAGCGAGTGCACCCGCCTTAGCCAACAACTACTTTCGTTGGCAGAGGCTCCAAGTCAACAAGACGAACAAGGCGATACACAAGACTCCTCTCTGCCACTGGATGAATGGGTACACCCCATCTTGTCCAGGCTCTCTGCATGTTTTCTTGACACAGGAATGGCCTATTGGCCCATGCCCGATCGAAAACAAGGATTTTATAGGGCAGTGCGTCAACTGTTTCAACACTCGTTTTATTGGATCGGCTCTTGGATTCAAGAGGCCAAAAAACAATTTACCAACCAACAACAAAACAACTTGACAGCAGAAGAGGCCGTTCTCTTTAACCTCCATCAACTTGAGATTCCACAATCACAATGGAAAGAGGTCATTCAGCGAGAATTACTCGCTTTGCCCGGTTGGGCTGGGATGTTCTATCGGCTGGAAAGCAAAGAACAAGACCGACTGCGCTCCTTTCCCTACTCGTTGATGGACTATCTTGCTGTTCGTCTCACACTGCGCTCCGCCATTGAGATACGAACAAAAACACCGTCGCCCTCCGAGCGAGACCAGACCGATCCCTCCTCCCAGGAAGAGACCTTAAACTGGCTACAGCCCGCATACACACTCTTTCAACTTTTTACACACACGGCAACACCTCTTCGCTCCGTTGCAAACTTAACAGAAAAGGATGCCTGGACGCTCTACGAAGCTCTCCAAAACTTTGACAACTTTGAACAACAAGCTGTCTTTCAAGAAGCATACGAACACCACTACCGGTGTGAAATTCTGGATGCAGTGGCAGCCAATGCGAAGCTACAACGGCAAAGCGAGCCCCCCTCCCCCTCTGTTCAGCTCGCTTTCTGCATCGATGATAGAGAAGAGTCTTTGCGCAGACATATCGAAGAGTACGATGCCAAGTATGAGACGTATGGAATCGCAGGGTTTTATGGTCTATCGATCGCATACAAGGGTCTGAGTGATGCCCACAGAGTCCCACTATGCCCTGCATCACAAAAGCCCACACATAAGATCAATGAGATCCCTGAAAATCCCGAACTCGGAGCACAATGGAATAGACGTTTTGCTTTGGCAGGCCAGCTAGGCTTTGCAGGCTATGTTGGAACCAAAAGTATGATGCGTGGTTTTTTATTCTCCCTTGCAGGCGTACTGGAGGCTTTCCCGATGCTACTTCGCCTGCTCTCTCCACGGTTGGGGCATCAGCTCCGCACCTTCTTCCGTGAGAAAGCACTGCGCCCACCACGCACAAAACTCACGAGCATCGCAGAGGAGACCACAGAAGAGAATGTGGGATTCTCCCCCGATGAAGCCATTTCTCGTATCAAGCAAGTCCTCTCAGACATGGGGCTGACATCTCACTTTGCAAGACTTGTTGTGGTGTTGGGTCATGGCTCCACATCCATGAACAACCCCCACGAAGCAGCACATGAGTGCGGCGCTTGCAGTGGTGGGAAAGGAGGCCCCAACGCAAGGTTGTTTGCCGATCTTGTCAACCGACCCGACGTAAGACAGGGGCTCCGACAACAAGGGATCGACATCCCAGACGACACCGTATTTATCGGTGGGATGCATGATACATCCAATGATGCTGTCGACTTATACGACCTACACAAAGTTCCGACATCGCATCATGCCATTCTTGAAGAGACACAAAAAGCACTGCTTTATGCCAGAACCATGGATGCTCATGAGAGATGTCGGCGTTTTGCATCTGTACCTCTCAAAGCAACCCCCGAACAAGCTCTGCGACATGTGGAGGGACGTGCACAAAACCTCGCAGAACCAAGGCCAGAGTACGGACACTGCACCAATTCGATATGTATCGTTGGACGCCGCTGGCTACAACGTGGATTGTTTCTGGATCGACGTGCTTTTCTCGTATCTTACGATCCCACACAAGATCCAGACGGGGAGATACTGGAAGGACTCCTCGCAAGCGTTGGACCTGTGGGTGCCGGAATCAACTTAGAATACTATTTTTCTTATGTTGACCAGGAAAAGTACGGTAGTGGAACCAAACTCCCACACAATGTAACAGGTTTGGTCGGAGTGATGAACGGTCACGAAAGTGACTTGCGAACAGGATTGCCCTACCAAATGGTCGACATCCACGAACCTATGCGGCTCTTAACAATCGTGGAAGCCACAACAGAGCAACTTCTCCGTATTGCCAAAAGCCAACCGGCAGTGGGTAAGCTCGTTCAGAACGAATGGATTCAGCTTATCGCAATGGACCCTGAAACGGGAGAGTTATCTCGATTTACATCCCGAGGGTTTGTCCCTTACCAGCCTACTCTGGATTTACCGGAGTTTCCGTCATCTCTCTCCTATTACCGAGAACACCGAGAGAACCTTGCTCCAGTTCGTATTCTTTCGGGTCTAAAAGAGGCTTCCCATGCCTGATTTTCTTTTTACGTTATCACTACTCATCTTCTTCTCCCCGCTTATAGGCTTTGTCCTTTTGGCCTTGCTTGGGTGGCTACAGAAGATACCAAGCGAAACATGGATCGTCCATATCAGTCGCAGCACACTTGTGTTTAGTTTTCTCGCTGCGATGGTATTAATGTCACAAACATTTGTAGAGAACCATGTACATCTCTACCGTTGGGGAACTTGGTTTCAAAGTGGAGATCATCAGTTTGTCCTCTCTTTTTTAATCGACCGTCTCTCCGTGACAATGATACTTTTAACCACCATGCTCTGTTCGTTAATCGGTCACTTTTCCATCACATACCTCCACGCAGACAAGGGCTTTTTACGCTTCTTCCTTTTGCTTCAAGCTTTCGCTGTTGGGATGCTGCTTCTCGTCATGGCTGGAGGAGTAGAGCTTCTCTTTGTTGGGTGGGAGTTGGTGGGTCTCACGTCCGCCTTGTTGATTATGTATTTTCATGAAAGATCGGCTCCAGTGAGACACGGCCTTCGGGCTTTTATTATCTACCGATTTTGTGATGTGGGCCTTTTGGTGGGGATGATATATTTACACCACTTTGCCCATACATCTTCCTTCCAAAGCCACCTCTCACCAGGTCACTGGATGTCGGGGATGGCACACGCAGCCACAGGTCCAGTGACCTTCGTGGCTCTACTCTTTACGCTCGCTGCCATAGGAAAATCAGCACAACTTCCAGTGGGAGGATGGCTTCCACGCGCGATGGAAGGGCCAACCCCTTCCAGTGCAATATTCTACGGAGGTCTATCGGTTCATGCAGGAGTCTACCTTTTGCTTCGAGCGGAACCCCTTTTTGAAAATTCTCCCTGGGCATGTATCGTCTTGATCCTGGTTGGCTCCTTTACAGCTATTTTCTCTACGCTAATGGGGAGAATTCAAACCGATATCAAAAATTCACTCGCCTACGCCACAATGACGCAGGTGGGTATCATGTTTATTGAGATTGGACTCCATCTCAACGGCATCGCGACCATCCATATGGTCGGTCACGCCTGCCTACGCACATGGCAACTGTTGCGTTCCCCGTCTGTACTGCATGAACTACATGTGCTGCGTGGTTCGCTTGACCACGAGTTTGAAACAGGAGGCTGGCTTGATAATATCGAGAGATGGCTCCCAGGAAACATCGGTCGAGCCCTATACCTACACTCCTTGCAACGATTTTATATCGAATCCGTACTTCAAAGAGTATTTATTCGCCCCGTTTTATGGCTGGCAAATTTGCTCGCAACACTAGAGAGAGACCTGTTCTTTCGAAAAAGCGACTCCAATACAGCACCACAAAGCTCCAAAGCGGTGCCCCAAAAGACATCTCCACTGGTCCCCGCTCCTCTCAAAAAACCTATCTCTTCTCAAAAACAAAAAGGCCCCCGAAAATGAGAAACATCCCCTGGCTCACAGGAATACTGACCTTCCCATTTGTAGGTTGGCTATGGGTTTCCTTTGCACGCAAAACCTCTTTCTTAAAGTCTGCTATTTTATTCAGTCTCGTGACTTGCCTCAGTAGCATACTTCTAACTCTACTCTTCTTCACTTGGGGAGATACACAGTTTGTAGACCCCTGGATTCCATACCTTCGAGTGAGTGCCCAAAATATTGCACTCTTACCTTTTACTTCCTTGATCGCTCTGTCTATCTTCGTATTAAGTCCAAAAGACGTATTGAACCGGACAGGTGCGACTCATGTACTGTTCACTCTCTCCGCCACAATGGCGTTTTTCTCTGTGGAGAACATCTGGCTCTTTGGATGTGCATGGCTCCTCAGCGGATGGCCCATTTATGCAGGCTTTTTCAAAGCCCCCTCAAAAACCAAAACAACAAGAGGAGCTTTTCTTTTTCTACTATCCTCTCTCGCCTTTCTCGGATTGTTCTTATTTAGTTTTTATGGACTGGGTATCTCCCTCTCCCTCCAAAAAGGCGCAGAACTACCACAAAGCATACAGTATTGGTTTGTCCCCCTCTTCCTTTTGGCTATCGCTGTTCGTATGGGACTCTTTCCTTTTCACACCTGGGTGCTCTCCTCTTTTCTCGAAGTTCGCTCCTCTTCCTTCCTCATGGTACTATCTCCCATCAGTGGAGCCTACGCATTGCTGCGTTTCCGACTCTTGTCGCAAACCTATTTCATACACTCCATGTTTATGTGGTTTGGCGTCTTAAGTGCTGTCTATTTTTTCCTCGTTGCTCTCGCACAAAAAGAACAGTTTCGCTCCGTCACATACCTTGTTCTAGGACAAATGGGGCTTGTCTTTATGGGGTTGGTTAGCCCACACCAACAAAGTATGACAGGAGCCTTGGTTCTTTGGCTATCCCTCGGTGTTGCGGGCAATGGTATTCTCTTGATGTCTTGGAACCTACAAGCTCGACGGGGGCAGATTATGCTCACTCGCTTTCATGGGCTCGTCCGCTCCTCCCCCTTTCTTGCAGGAGCTTTTTTCCTCCTAGGAATGGGGCTTATCGGCTTACCTGGAACCTTAACATTTATCGCAGAGGATCTACTCTGTCAGGGAATCCTACTTCATGAGGCAGGGCTGGCCATATTGTATGTGATGGTCACAGCTTTGGGAGCCATCACTTTCTTTCGACTGTTTGTACTCATCTTTTTGGGAGATGCAGAAAAAGTCTACTGCGCCGACCTGGAACGACCTCAAAGAATCATCACTCTATTCCTCGCTCTGACACTCTTCCTTCCTGGAATGATGCCTTATCCTGTCATTACGATTCCAAGTGACTTTATCCCAGAAACAAACACCCAACAACACACCACGAATCTCCCAAAACCAGCCTCTATCAGAACCCAAAGAGCATCCACGCTCCCCCATCCCACCCAACATCACCAGAACATAAAAAAGGCTTCGTAGAGACTCTCCGTTCATCGCTACTTTCCCCCAAGCATCATCATTTCATCCACAAGGGAATAGAAATCCTACCTCACAAGTTTTTGGAATATTCTTGGAAGTGAGTTTCACTTCGACCCTCGACTTGTATCATTTTGCACAAAATAGTAACTCGAAGCGAGTTTCACTTCGGACCTCAACTTGCGTCATGTTGCACAAAATAGTAGCTCGAAGTGAGTTTCACTTCGGACCTCAACTTGCGTCATGTTGCACAATACAGTGACTCAAAGAGCCGATGACCCGATGCTGGGATGGGCAAGCCGTAGCAGAGCACTCGTGGATCCTATGAGTCATGCGCTGTTCATGTGGACTTCGCATCACAAGCATTCACCAACAACCCTGTTCAACACTTGATATTCCTCCTTTTCCATGCAGAATCTGATGGACGACGTTATGACGACACCGACAAAACAACCCAAGAAGCCCCGCAGTTCCAACAAAACAGGCATTCCGTTCTCTGGATTCATGTCTTTTCTTCTTGTGAGTTTTGGCCTTCTGAGCTTACTCCTACCTTTTTCAAGAGCATTTTCTGCCAAACAAAAGCCAAAGCCCCATCCCTGTCAACGACAGCATGATGGAACATTGCGCGGGGACTTTCGCACGCTGGGTTGTTTTATCGTCTTTCGACGCACAAAGAAAGCACTCAACCACACACTTGACCCCATCATTCTTCGTTTGTTTGCCAAACTCTATCAGCGGCTTCGCAAAGAGACGACAGATTGGCGAGCCCTCGCAAGATGGCAAGCGTTGTATATACTTGGAACACGTCTTTACCCCATACAAAACAAATGGGCAGCCCATGCAGAAATCCCTGTATACGAAGTCAACGGACACCATTTATCCTTTCCTTTTTGGCTCAAAGAATCG
>JALTMC010000703.1 GCA_027005175.1 Myxococcales bacterium | reverse complement strand
AGAGCAAACAAAGCCTGAGCAGCTCCGAGAGCAAACAAAGCCTGAGCAGCTCCGAGAGCAAACAAAGCCTGAGCAACTCCGAGAGCAAACAAAGCCTGAGCAACTCCGAGAGCAAACAAAGCCTGAGCAGCTCCGAGAGCAAACAAAGCCCGAGCAACTCCGAGGGAAGAGTGGGTTTGGCCTTGAAGATGTGGTCCTCCACGTTGAGACGCCAGAGCAAACCTGACGAAGTCGGTGCCGGGGTTTACTATTCACAGCAGGGTGTCCGCAACTACTCCGGTCTGGCCATACTGCTCTTTTTACTGAGTCATAGTTTCATGGGATGTTCGTGTGGTGACATGGCTCGTGGACGACCATCAACCGAAACATCGAACACTGGAAGCACACGCAGTGATCGATGTATTCCATTTGTGCGAGGGCAGATCTTTTCTGTGCAGAAGAAGCAGACGCAGCTTCGTGATGTCGCCTGGAGCCCCACAGGTGACACCTTTGCTACAGTGAGCCAGGATGGTCAAATCCAAATCCGTACAGCACAAACCGGGATTATCCAGGAGAAGTACCAATACTCCGTCGCCAGTGATGTATGGAAAGTCGCTTATACCCCTGATGGAAAAGGTATCTTAACACTCGGAAGTGACGGCTCTGTTCGACAGTGGAGAGACGGTAAAGAAGGACAATCCCTCTTACCACCCCGTTCCTCATTGCAAGGCAGAGCAATGGCCACCGGCCAGATCAAACAGGGATCCCAGACGTATGCCATTGTGGTCGCAGGCTACCAAACAGCAGACACCAAAGGTGTTTTGTTTTGGCAAGGCTTAGACACCAGCAAAGCGGGACCGACAGGAATACAAAACACCGAAGCTCCTATTCGCAGTGTGGCTCTGCGCTCCGATGGCCGACTCATCGCGGTCGGACTCGGCAATGGCACTTTGGCGATCTACGACACCCTCACAGGGAAGCGTCTCGCTCAACAAAAAGAGGCCCACCGAGCCGCGATTGCAGGACTCTCTTGGGCAGCCGATGACCAGACCATTGCGACAGGCTCGAAAGATACTTTCGTAAAGGTATGGCGCGTCTCGAACAATCCCAACGAAAAGACAAAGCTCCAACCCATTCAAACCCTGAAAGGACACCATTACCCGGTAACATCCGTATCATTCTCTTCCCATCTTCGTTTTTTAGCCTCTGTTTCATCGAATCCCAAAAATGGGCAATACGGCGAATTAAAAGTGTGGGACACACAAACGATGGAGCCTGGAAAAGAGAGCATTCGAGAGTACCCTCAACCATCATTCCGCCGGAAGCAAGGAGCCTGGAGCCTGGCATGGCACCCCAACAAGAAGAGCAACAAGCTGCTGATTGGCTCTTTTCAAGGAAAGAGTACAGTGTGGGTGATGGATGATTATCCTGTGTTTATGTACGGTCGAAAACCTGTAGAGGCGATCACTGACTTGGCTCAAAGCCTCGACGATACAAAGTGGGTCTATGGCACAGCGCAAGGTACAGTGTATGTTCTTCAATCACCCTTTAATAAAAAGCGTATCTCCTCCAAAAAGCTCGGTAGCCCTGTGGTTCGAGTCGGCTGGGAAACAGACAAGACTCATGTGATCGCTGCGCTCGCCAACGGTGAAGTACACAAATGGAACTGGCAAAACGATACACTGCTCTCCTACAAAGGGGACTCCAAGCCAATCACAAGTATCGCAATCCGACGTGACGCTGCAGGAATACTGGTCGGCTATCAAAATGGTCAGATCGTCTTTCTTCACCCCACAAAGATGACTCATCTTGCGACGTGGAAATCGATGCATACAAGCGCGGTTCGGAGTATCCATTGGAGCCATGATGGCAACCTGTTCGCCACCTCCTCGGATGACAGCACAGTCAAGATCTGGAGCTATGATTCTCCAAAGTCACAACCCAAGTTACTGCAATCATTCAAGGCTCCATCGGGGCGTCAACCCATGCGTGTTCGCTTCAACCCCAAAGACTCCAAGCTCGCTGTGGGCTTCTCCAAAGGTGGCCTCTCCCTCTGGTATCGCTATACCAATCAGTGGAAAAGCTTCTCAACACCGTATGAAACATCGCTGATCGAGTGGCAACGTATCGACAGCAACTTGCTGTTGTCGGCAGCGCTACCCAGAGACCCACGACGAAGTACAGCCATCCATATGTGGAATACATCAAACCCAGAACGCCTAGAACATATTTTTACGATCAAAGACATGAAAAATGGGCATACCAAAGCACTGACAGCACTAGCTATCAATTGGAACGATCAGACTGTCACCACAGGTGCGCTCGATGGTACTTTTAAATACTGGAAATTAAGACGAGCTTATCCGATCTTGAGTGTCAATCACACTCCCAGCCCGATCAGCCTCGCCGTGCGACCTGACGGTCGTCAGCTTGTTGCAGGAACAACAGGATCTCAGATTCATCTATGGAAACTCAACGACAACGCTTCCCCAAGCCTCACAACTCTCCGAGGCCACAGTCAGAGTGTACCTTATGTGGCACTGAGCAAGGCGGGAGATCGTCTATTTACGGTCGCACTGGACGGCATCCTCTTGCGATGGGATCTCAATCCAATCGCCCCCCAACAAGTAACCTCCTACCCGAAAAAAGAAAGCTCCTTCCAACCGATCACCACCATTCGAGGGCTTGGACTCAACGCAGCTCAAACTCATGCTGTTGTCGGTGGATATGCAGCAAGCAGCAAACTCGACCAGGGGCAACTTGCGATCTGGAATTTAAAGAACCCAGAGCAACCCGAGCATGTATTCAATAAGTTGCAGCGAATTCACGCGCTCACCTGGCACCCCAAGCGGGATGTTATCTTGTCGGGTCATTACACAGGGGCGATCAAGATCTGGGAGAGAGAGCAAAACCAGTGGCAAGTCAAACGAACAACACCAGCGTGGCATCCTCTTGGGGTATCAAAACTTGCCATCGACACCAAGGCTGGAAACCTCGTCGCTTCCACCAGCCGGTATGGAGATATCCGAGTCTGGCGTTTAAACGACGGCAAACAGATCTATCGCTTTGATAGCGGTGGAGCTGTGGTGTCCCGCTTGCTGTTTCATCCCTTTGGCCATGCCCTCGCAGCGTCTCTTAGCAACGGCCAAGTTAAGATCTGGAGACTGCGTGATGGCAAATTAATCC
>JALTMC010000702.1 GCA_027005175.1 Myxococcales bacterium | reverse complement strand
GTCTTGAGTTTGACTGTCAGGACATTGGATCTGACAGGGGAAAAAGCAGAGAAAACCATTCAAGTTACAACACGGGAACGTTGGGTTGCTGCATTCGGTGTGGGTCGTATTCACCAGATGGAGATCCGCGACGACAGGCATATCTTTGTGCGTCTCTTTCGCTCCGCAGCCGATATGGCCCGTGTGACGAATCCTGGTCCACGTGACAAGGTCGGTGCAGCGTTGATTACAGCGAATTCCGTGGGTGCTGCTTCCTGGATGTATCTTGGACCAGGAGAGAGTTTTAGTGACTTTGTGTTGGACTCCAAGGGGAATACTTTTTTTGGGGCGCGAGGGAATGAGAACTCCAAAACGCGCCTTGTCGCCCTAGGCCCAGGTGATCCTAAGTGGGGACCTGAAGTTCAAGTCAAGCCCAAATGGGAGATCGATTTGAAAGAACTTTTTGTCCAAGGAAAACCCATTCGTTGGGCTGAATCATTGTGGGTGCACCTTGTTAAATCGGCACAAGGAGGCACTCCATCGTATTCCATATTGGTTCGTTATAAGGCTGATGGTGGGACCGAAGAATGGAGGTACACAGGAACAGCGAAGGAAAAGATGGAGATCATTCGTGGTCCCTATCTGTTTGGGAAGGGGATGATCCTGATGCTCTCTCGAAGGGCTGGCTCCTCCAGTGGCTTCCGCGCTGAGGTGATAGACGCAAGCGGTAAACAAGTTTGGCTGAAAGCCTACAACAGTCAACGTCTCAATGTGGCGCAGTGGGATCAACGAAACAGTCGGCTGTTTGTCGGTGTTGAACAGCGAGACAAGAGCAAGGTTACAGCATCCTCGTTGATTTGCATTGATCCCTCTGGAAAGAAAGAATGTTGGCGTAAAGAGTTTGGCACAAGCTGGCCGGAGAAGATCTCTCTTGGTGGCTCCACTGTCTGTGTGTCTCGCAATCCGGGCGGGAATACCAAAGAGATCCTCTCGATCAAACAAGCTGGTGGGGCGGAAGCTTGGAAGAAAACGTTGCAGAAACGACGAATCACAGGTGTATTGGCGATTGCTGATGATGCATGCTTTATCTTCTCCAACACCCTCAATGATGCTGACGATCCCGAAACGATGCTTGTGGAGCGATACAGCAGCAAAGGGAATATCAACTGGCGTTACGACAACAAGCAGTTTACGGCAAAGAAATGGCTCTTTTCGTCAAAGGCTAAAAATACGTTGTGGCTCACTGTTCGTGGTATCTCTGATGACGCCGAACGCTTGGGGTCCAAGCTCATCGCTCTGGATGAGCGAGGCAAGCGCTTGTACATCTTCCTGGATGAAAGCCGTATCTTTGACCTCCTCCTATTTTATCCACAAGATTCACTGTTTGTTACATCGCGTGACTTACGCGATGCCCGCCTTCACCACCTCATTCCCATTCGATGAGTACGCCATTCTTAGTGCTGCGGTGTGGAAAACCATGCCTTTGAGGTCAACTTCAATGGAGCAACACTGTGTTTTCCTACTGTGTCTCTCTCGCATCTGCTCTGGCTTTGCTCGTTCTCGCAACGAACAACATTTATTATCCGATCTGAGAGGACTCCTTCAGGAATTTCATGAGCACCTGACGGAAGTCAAGTTGGTGGAGTCATTGGTATAGGCTTGCTTTCTTCTGTTTGTGCTTGATGTTATTGATACTTCAGGTTCCAAAGATTCAACATGGAACTTGTGTGTGTTTGCTTGGAACTACTACGATGTTGGGGTAATGAGTGATGAGTGGTATTTTGGTGCGTGGCAATTGGATTGGTGGTCGCTGGCAGGAACCCTCAGGGGGAAAGTTCCTGGAGACTCGGAACCCGGCGACCCAGCAGATCCTTGCCAGGATAGGTCGGGCAGGTCAGTCGGATGTTGCCCAGGCTGTCCTGGCTGCCAAAGAGGCCTTCCCTTCATGGTCACAGACTACCGTGGAAGAGCGGGCTAGCTTGCTGGAAGCTATCGCAGACCAAATCGCTGCGCGAACTGACGAACTGGCTTTGTTGGAGTCACAAGACAATGGCAAGCCTGTGTCGCTTGCTGCAACCATTGATATCCCCCGTGTTGAAGCCAATTTCAGATTCTTTGCAGGAGCAGTGAGGCACTCATCCAGTGACTTCTTTCCCATGCCTACAGCGATTAACTATAGCTGGCGTCGGCCTTTAGGCGTTGTGGGCCTGATCACGCCCTGGAACCTTCCCCTCTATCTTCTGAGTTGGAAGGTCGCACCTGCTTTGGCTATGGGCAACACGATTGTTGCCAAACCCAGTGAGGTTACACCACTCTCTGCTTGTATTCTTGCAGAAATTATCGCCGATGCAGGTGTTCCTCCTGGTGTCTTCAATCTGGTCAATGGTCTGGGTCCTGAAGTCGGTCAACCCTTAGTCGAACATCCAGATGTTGTGGCGATTTCGTTTACAGGGGGAACTCTCACTGGTCGAAGCATCGCAGCGACTGCAGCTCCCATGTTTAAAAAATTGAGCTTGGAGCTTGGTGGAAAAAATCCAACCATCGTATTTGCTGATTGTGACTTTGATGCTGCTGTATCTGGTTCTGCCAAATCCGGCTTTGCCAACCAGGGTGAGATCTGTTTGTGCGGTTCTCGAATCTTTGTACAACGCGAGATCTACGAGCCGTTTGTTGAGGCTCTTGTTGCCCAGGTTGATGCAAAGGTTGTTGGTGATCCTTCCGATCCTGACTCCGATATGGGCTCCTTGGTTTCGCTGGAGCATCGAGCCAAAGTGGAGCGGTATATCGAACTGGCCCGGGAAGAGGGGGGCGAGATTCGTTGTGGTGGCGTTCGCCCTGAACTGCCAGCTCCTTTTGATCAGGGTGCTTTCCTCAAGCCCACGGTGATTACAGGTCTGTCCCATTCATGTCGAGTTGTACAAGAGGAGATCTTTGGTCCCGTCGTGACAGTTCATCCCTTCGATACTGATGAAGAAGCCCTCCACCTGGCGAACGATGTGAAATATGGCCTGGCTGCTTCCGTATGGACCCAAGACCTCACTCGGGCTCATCGGTTGAGTGAAGCCTTGCAAGTCGGAATGGTGTGGGTGAATACATGGCTACACCGGGATCTTCGTGTGCCCTTTGGTGGTGTTAAAGAGAGCGGAGTTGGACGAGAAGGCGGTCGCTATTCCCTCGAATTCTTCAGCGAAGTGAGTAATATCTGTATCAGTCTCAAGTCCGTTTCGAGCGGTCGGTACTCCGGTTCCGAGTTGAAGAATTCTGAGCCAAGAGTTGTGGGTCAAAAGAAAAGTAAAGAAGGTCCTCATGTGAAGGAAGGTGTATCGGGTCGTGGGTCACAGGTCGCGGATCACAAGTCGGAAACTCTAGGTCAAAAGCAAAGTGGGGAAGCCTCTACTTTATCCTCTTCGACTTCGATTGTGACTCAAGATGCGGGTGCTCAAGAAGCCTCTGTGATTCATGCTGACAATGCTCCGAGTCCTGTGGGGGCTTATCCTCATGCACGGAAACTGGGAAATATGCTTTACCTTTCGGGGATCGGTCCACGACGGCCTGTTACCAATGAGATCCCTGGAGGTCCCGTGTGGGATAAAGAAGGGGTTGTTCAGAATTACGATGTAGAGGCCCAGACCCGCAGTGTGATCGACAATATTCAACGCATTCTCAAAGCTTCAGGTTCTTCGCTCGATAAGATCGTCGATATCTCAGTCTATCTGATCGATATGGACCGCGACTTCAAGACCTTCAACAAAGTCTATGCTGAGTTCTTTTCTAACATCCAGGCGACACGAACGACTGTGGCCGTCAACGCACTTCCCACACCTATCGCTGTCGAGTTCAAGGTGATCGCTACTGTGTAGGTTCGTCTTTGACAGTCTTCACAATGGCAATGTGCGACGATAATTGGCTGTCCCTTGGCTTCGTATCGTACAGCACCACAAAGACAGCCACCCCGATGAATCATCTGTTCCTATTGAGACAGCACCTATCTGTGCCTTCTTCTTCTGCGACGTCGACGACGCCTGCGTCTTCTTCGTCGACGTCTGCGACGGTAGTTGTGTTGGTAACAGGAACGGAAGAACCTACGCCGTTTGTAGGTGCATTCTGGGACACGTAGGGTCTTGCCGGGTCGGAGTCGGACAACATCCAGGCCCTTATTGATCTTGCGCAAGTGCCAGACTGTAGTGCAACTGCGACATGCGATCAGTGATAAAGGTTCTTTTCCAAGGACTCTGTATTTGTAGAGCCTTGCATCTGCGGGGGCAGCTCGGGCGACTGCTGGAATATGGATGAGCGTGTTTGGCTTGAGGCGTTTGCGTTGCATCGCTCGGTCTCGTCGCCGCTTGCGTCGGTAGCAATAGTATTTCCATCTGCGTTGGGCACGCCGACAGCGTGAGCGATATCGTCGGGAGCCGTTGCACCAACGAGCCAAAGCGCGGAACTTCGATATCTTTCGTAGCTTTCGTAAGTTTGGGCTCTTACATTTGCGATGACACCCTTTTTTTCGGTACTCTTTGAGTATTTTAACAGGCCACAAACAGGCGGCCATCTTCGGTTTTTTGAGCATGGGATTGCTTTTGAGCAGAGATTCCATGCTGAGTCGAAAGTGTGAGATGATCTTTCCCAGCGTGTCTCGTCGCTTTGTTGTGTAGATAATGCGGGATGGTTGGTTAAATAGGCTCATTTTGAGTTTGAGTGAGAGCTTGGCTGCATGTTTCTTCGGTAGTCGTAAAGGGAAGTGTGCTGGAATGGGGTGGATGTTCGAGTCTTTCTCGACAAGGTGTCGCAGCATTGGATTGTACAGGACCATCTCTTCTGTTGAGAGACCTGTGCGCTTTTGGAAATCTTTGAGCCAGATTGGTGACTTGAGGTATATTGTCTTAAAGGGTAGAGGTCGAAGAGGGGCTGAGAACTTTTTCTTGGCTTGCCTCTGTAAGAGGATTGCAGCTACAAACTTAGCATAAAAGTTTCGACCATCTGGCCCAAAGGTGCGCTTGCTCGCACGTCGAATCATCTTGTGGAGTTGACGAGTGCGGGTGCGTCGAATCACTTTTAATACACGGCCAGGACCCTGGTTGTAAGAGGTCATTGCCAAAGGCCAAGAGTTTCGGAAAAAGTATCGACATAACTTAATAAAGCGTGCGGCCGCTTTGGTTGCAAAGATAGGATCTTCACGCTCGTCTATGGGGGGAAGGTAGTGTGTATACCAACGGTGGGGTGCGATATAGAGCCCCACTTCTCGACCTGTCGGAGGCATAATCTGCCAGAGACCCAAGGCACCTACAAAAGAGCGAATCCATGGATTGTACATGGACTCCACAAACGGCAAGGCGGCCAGATCTTCCGGCAGACCTGCTTTGCGTAACGTGGCTCGCATATGAGGCCCATACACACGCTCGATCTTGAGTCCTTTCCGAATAAAAGCCCTGTAGCTTGTTTTCCAACCCAGCCCTGCTCGTGACATCTTCTGAAAGAGCTTGGGCCAGGAAGGACCTTGCCATTGAGGTGACTGCTTCACCCGCCTCCAAAGCTTCTTCTCTCTTCCTCGAAGCTTCTTATAACGCCGCTCCCATCGCTCTTTTCGGTAGCGTTTCGGACCAGGTCTAAGGGCTTTTTGACAGCTCTTTCGCTCTCGATAGGAAGGCATATACTTACATTTCTTATACCATCTCCACCAATACGAACGCTCCGCTCGAACGATCTTACGTTCGATGGTCGCAAGCTTGCCCAAGCTTTTTCGCACCTGACGAAAAATAGGTCTGGCTACCAACATTCGACGTACTGCCTTTGCTCGTCGCACAGAGCCTGACTCACCAGGAAGCAGGGTGGCTCCTCCCACACTGACTGTCGCCAGTATCGTGTAGGTCGCTGCGTCATAAATAAGAATCGTATTGCCCGGATAATCACCAAAGACTTTGTTCCACAAACGAATCCGCGGAATCAGCGGAGTCGGCAAAGGAAAAGCCCCCACCTTGGAAGGATATCCATAATCCGCCCAATTGAACTGCGATGCCCTTGGTGGCCCCGCTTGCTTGAGAAATGCTCGGACCTGCGCTATCTTTTTTAAACGCCAAGCCGATGGCTTTCTGCGAGAACGCCTTCGTCGAGACCTGCGAGAACGCCTTCGTCGAGACCTACGAGAACGTCTTCGTCGAGAGCTGCGAGAACGTCTTCGTCGAGAGCTACGAGAACGTCTTCGTCGAGAGCTACGAGAACGTCTTCGTCGAGAGCTGCGAGAACGTCTTCGTCGAGATCTACGAGCAGGCTTTTGACGTGCTTTGTGTGTTCGTTTTGTTGGTTTGAGTTTTGTCTTGCCTGTTTTGTGTTGGGCAATCTTCCACCGTTTGGAGCGTTTTTCTCTTTTTTGGGGTTCGATGTGGAGGCGTGTATTGTGTGCGACTTTGCGTAGTTGAGCTTGTTTCTTTCCTTGCATACTGGATGGAGGCTTTGCTTGGGCCACACTGACGGTCCATGTTACAGCATATACAACAAAATGAAAAATGAATATTCGGAACAGCATGAGGTTAAGTCTATCTCGGATTTGGGATGGGTGTGTTGTCTCTTATAACTGTGTGTGTTCTTACACATGATTTGAGCGCGTTGCCACACATGATTTGAGGATGTGGCAGCACACCCTCATGGTACATGTCCCTACAACCCATCTCTCTATGGTTTTTGGGACTTATCGCGACACGATGATTCGTTCGTACTACGAACATGGCCTGCATGTTTCTATCACCCGTTCTGCATTCCGTTCTAGATGGGGTCCTTGCTTCGTAGAACACAGAATGTCACTGTGTGAAATTGGAACGAGCCTTTGTTATTTCTTGGGTATGACATAACGTGATAGCAAGTTGCCAACACGATTTTGAATTCTGCGGAAATAACGACCTTGCCATTTTCGACCATTCATTAGCATCGAAAAGATCAAAATCTTTCGATTGGCTGTTTCCACATACCCTGAGAGTGATGAGACACCGTCAAGCGTTCCAGTTTTTGCACGGAGGACACCTCTAGCTGAGCTTCGTTTCATGCGCCACCGTAGAGTTCCATCATACCCTGCAATGGGCTGCGCCACAATAAAATCGGGTCTTGTTGCAAAGTGTGCTAGCATTTTGCGCAAAACGGTTGCAATGATATAAGGGGAAATTCGGTTGCCTCGGCTCAGCCCTGAACCGTTAAGCAGCTTGTAACTTGTGGGGGGGATGCCGAGGGAGCGTAGGAAACTGCGGGTGGCGTTGACTCCCTTTGTCCAGCTACCAGGTTTGCGATAGGCACGAACTCCCATGAGTTTGGTGATCATTTCGGTGGTAAAGTTGGAGCTGACTTTTCCAGCGTATCGCAAGATCGCTCCCAGAGGCTGAGAGTAGTGTCGATACAAACTTTTTGCACGTGGTGAGACTTTGCCCATACGAGGCCAGAGGCTGACTCGTATGCGATGACTGCGAAGAGCACGGGCAAACTGAAACCCCGTATACCATCCGGGGTGGGTGACACGACGTCGGTAGACGTCGGGTCTTGCATGAATGGGAACTGTTCCCTTCAGTACGATCTTCTCTCGCCACCTGCGATGACTTAACATCTTGATACGAACGCGAAATCTTCCGTGGCGGATCGTTTTTACTTTGTTGATGATACGGCGAACATAATAGCTTCGAGGATCGAGTGTTATTCGTGCTTTGTCGCCGATCTTTAGCCCAGGACGTACGCCAATTCGAATGATATTTCCGTTCAGTGACAGGGCACCAACGGGAGGCATATAGGATAGATAACGTTCTCCAGGCTGAGCGGCATGATCTTCCCAACCTGGACCAAAGTGTACTTTGTCAAACAACGTCGTGTCCAGGTAGATCCGTCCTGTCACTTTGCGTAACCCAAGCATATACAACCTGCGACTGATCTTCCAAAGATCCTCTGTGCGTAGACTGGGATCGCCACTTCCTTTGAGGTAGAGGTTTCCGCGCAACACACCGTGTTCATCGATGCTTCTCGATCCATATATCTTGGTGACAAAACGGTAATGAGGTCCAAGGTAGTGCATGGCAGCAGAAATGGTCAGGATCTTCACGTTAGAGGCAGGGATGAATAGTTTTTTTGCGTTGTTTTGAAATAAGACCTTGCCCGCCTGCGTCATCACAACAAGACCGATCTTGGCTCTTCGTAGCCAACGGTGCCTGACCAGCCTTCGGAGTCTCTTTTGAAGTTTCGTTAGACTCGTTATCTTTCGAATCCTGCGCCGAAATGGATAGATCTTACGCGGCCTTATTCTTATAAGTCTCAACCGTCTCATCTTCTTGATATAGCCCACGTACTTTTTGGCTACATAACGAAGATAATGTGGAATCCATCGCCTTCTCTTTCGAGTACGTCGCCTTCTCTTTTGAGCACGTCGCTTTCTCTTTCGAGCACGTCGCCTTCTCTTTCGAGTACGTCGCTTTCTCTTTTGAGCACGTCGCTTTCTCTTTCGAGCACGTCGCCTTCTCTTTCGAGTACGTCGCTTTCTCTTTTGAGTATGTCGCTTTTTGGGTTGATGTATACGAAGCTTGGTGTGTATGTTTTTCAGTTGTTTTACTAGATGGGAAGGGCTGGTTTGTGTTGAGGATATTGCGACACTCGCACTTTCTTTTTTTGATCGAGCAGAGGCACCAGTCATGGGAAGCAAGAGCAGAGTTAATGCACAAACTCCGCTGAACAAGCCTTTTCTCCGCAACTGCCAGTGATTCATAATACTATGCACAATGTACCTCTGCGTTTTGTTGTACTGAGAAATGCGAACCTTTTCCAGTATACGGAATTTTCGGTGCACTTCCACATGGAGAGCACTTTTCACAAGACTTTCTTAAGAATGATAGATCTGGTGCATGGCAAAGTCGAGTTCTTTGCACAAATCTTTCTAAGGAAATAAGTGTTTGTTATCGTTTGAAGTTATTAAAAAGGGGGGATTGGGGAGAGAAGGGAAAGGGAGATTCGGTTCAGGATTTGGGGTATGCAGCATTGAGGGTTTTGATACGTCGGTAGACGAAGCCAAGAGTATCGTTGAGTAGATTACCGATGGTATAGCCTGCAAAGATCAGGAGTAGCCCGTAAGCATAGCCCAGTTGCCAGATACTAACGGCCAGAAGGAGCACAAAGAATCCAAGAATCGAGCTTGTGACGGTGTTGAGTTTCAGATCCTTGAAGGTTCGAAAATGGAAGTTGCTGACCATTAAGAAAGACATGATCAAGGTCAGACCAACCACAGCGATGGGGGATGCATAAAAGACGGCACTATTTTCTACAAAAACAATCACAGAGACTAGCATTCCGGCTGCCAGAGGGATCGGAAGACCTACAAAGTAACGCGAGGGGCCTTGTTTGGTGTTGTCTTTTTTTGCTTGCAGTTCAAGTACATTGAAGCGAGCGAGGCGGCAAGCACCAGCACCAGCGAAAGCAAATGCGACCAACATACCGATGAATCCCAGCTCGTGCAGAGACCACTTGTAAACCAGCAGTGCAGGTGCGATACCGAAAGAAACTAAGTCAACCAAAGAATCCATATGCAAACCGAACTCACTTTGAGTTCGAGTCATACGAGCCACACGGCCATCAAGCGCATCAAAGACCGCAGCAACGAGCAGTGCCAGCGAAGCCAAGATAAATCGTGGTGAGCCTTCAGAGCTTGAGGTCAATAGTGTGATGGCGTAAAAGCCAGCAAACAAGCTGCTCAAAGTGAACAGATTTGGTAAGATGAACAAATACCTGTGTGGTTGTTTTGTGACTTCTTGTCTCATATGTTCAATCTCTACTTGTTTTGGTGTTTTTCATTGTGATGTGTCTTGAGAGTGTGAAAAAATACACCTACCTCTCAATCCTCCCCCCTCTTAGCAAAAGGTAGACCACAGATCTTTCTTTTCTAAGATCTCTAAGCGTTGCGGATGAGTAAGATTGAAACCTAGGCGTGGAAGGGAAAAACATCATCTGGATAGGAGCGTCAGTTCGCAACCCTAACGTAGCAGGTGCGAACTCAAGTTCGCACCTACTACCTCAAAACCGCGAACCTATGTTCCTATGGACTGTGGTTATTTTGCCACAGTCTTTTTCAGAGAAAGGTGCTCTGTTGAGCTTGGTAGAATCTGGTGTGCTCTTCTGTTGTGGAGAAAGGTGCTCTGCTGGGCTTGGTAGAATCTGGTGTGCTCTTCTGTCGTGGAGAAAGGTGCTTTACTGATCTTGGTAGAAGTTTTCTGCTTTGACACGACCGCGTCGTTCGACGGTTTGGGTTGGCTCTGTCCCTCTTTTGAAGGGGATACGGCGTGCGCCTGGTGTGTCGACATTGGCGAGCTTTCCTGTTTTTGGATCGATCCGGCGCCATACGATACCAGGGGGAGCCTTCCATTCTCCCCATTTCAAGCCTTTTGTAGCCTCCTTCATATAGGCTAACCATACTGGCGCGGCAGTACTTCCTCCACTTTCCCAGCTACCCAAGGGTCGCTCATTCTTGTCAAAACCGAGCCACACCACAGTGGTGTGTAAGGGAGTGAAGCCTGTGAACCAAACGTCAAAGGAGTCGTTTGTGGTCCCTGTTTTGCCAGCAGCAGGCTTCCCTAATTTGCGAACTTTATAGCCTGTTCCACCAGAGACGACTTGACGAAGCAAGTTGGTGATAAGAAAGGCTGTTTCCTTGCTGATGATCCGTTCTTCCTTTTCAAAGAGCTTGTGCTCTAGACGATTCAATCGAGATTCTGGACTCAGTGTTGGGTCATCGTAGGAGCGTTCATCTTCCAAGATATGGCTATCTCGATCCAAGATCATCTTGATCATTTTTGGTTGGGCTCGCAGTCCTCCTCGGGCTAGCATGGCATAGAATTGAGTGAGTTCCCAAGGACGTACACAAGATTGCCCCAAGGCCATTCCGAGCTCTTTTCGTAAAGTGGTGGTGATACCATATCGCCGGGCATAGGTACGAACATTGTCCATTCCCACTTTGAGCATCATTTTGATGGCGGGGATATTCATCGAACTTACCAATGCTTTTCGGGCAGTGACAGGGCCTTCGTAGCGACCCGTATAGTTGGAGGGTTTGTACCGGGCTGCAGAAGGATCTGTGCCCGAATCGTAAACCAGAGGGGCATCGAGTAAGATCGTACCAGGGCTCAAAGGAACGATCTCCTTCTTGCCGTCTTTGTATTTTTGTTCTCCCACTTCAAATGCAGTGGTGTATACAATGGGCTTAAACGAAGAACCCGGTTGGCGACAGGCAAACAGCGCACGATTGAACTGGCTGCGTTTGTAGGAGTAGCCACCCACAATGGCTTCAACATATCCAGAGTGTGGATCAATGGAGAGCAAGGCTCCTTCCACCTTGGGATGCTGACGTAGCCTAAAGAGCAAGCCCTCTCTAGGGATATTGCGATCTTTGTAGCGGTTTCCTGTACGGATTTGCCTCCAACTCTTAAGAACTTCAACCATGATCCAATAGCCCGGCTTGAGGCGATTTCCGATGCGACTGAGTCGAGGTCTGCGATAGCTGCGGTAGCTGTGTGGCGTTCCTGCCCATCGCATCCCAGCGAGAGGTAGCCATCCTTTGTGTTTGCCTACCTGGACTCGGACTTTTTGATTCCTGTGATCAATACGCATCACCAAACCGGCATAGACTTGACCTGGGATAAGGGGTTTGTCTCCGTAGTACTTGGCAGCTTTCTTGTTGGCTTCGTCCCAATATTGACGGGGGATGATTCCGAGTGGGCCGCGATACCCTTGACGCATATCCAACGAGACAAGACCTGCCCGAACCTTGCGTCGAGCGATCATCTGCTTTTCTGTATCAATGGTTGTGAATACCTGAAGTCCACCTTTGTTGAGCTTCTCCTTACCATATTGCCGCTTGATCGCCTTGCGAACCTCGGCCGTAAAATAAGGCACTTTGTTGGCAAACAAGGCTGGCAGTGGCTTTGTTACGATCTTTTGTTGAAGTGCTT